>JBGOZA010000064.1:0-6754 GCA_041480025.1 Bathyarchaeia archaeon
AGTTCTAGGAAACCAAATGTGGAAGCTCTTCTTGATGCCCTCAATAGATTATATGTGGACTCAGGTAGACACAACCGATTTGGCTAATACTCGAAACACTCAGACAAAGGTGAAATCATGCTCGACATCTACAGTGCTTTTGTCGGCCTTCTTGTTCTTGCAGGAATAGGAATGCTTGTCTTTTTCAAAAGAATTCTCGATAGATACGGCACAATTTCAGCGCTATTCGTTGGCTTTCTCGTGTTGCTCATGGGTGGATGGGAATGGTTGATACTTCTGTTCGTCTTCTTTTCCATTGCAGCAGTTGCAACAAGTTTCAGATTCGAACAGAAGAAAAAACTTGGATCTGCCGAAGGTCAGACTGATATTAGAAGTTGGAAGAATGTGTTTGCGAATGCTGCTGTATCCGTTGCTTCAGCTGTAGTTCTTGGCACAACATCAATCGGGCTTTTTGGTTTTGCTTTCTTGGGCGCAATCTCAACTTCAATGGCAGACACTCTTGCAACAGAGTTTGGGCTTCTCAATCCATATCAACCGAGGCTAATCACCAATTTCAGTAAGCGTGTTCCAGCTGGTACATCAGGAGGAGTCTCACCATATGGGGTGCTAGCCGCACTCATAGGTGCAGGAATAATGTCGATTGCTGCTATGCTTCTGGGCTTCGGGCACTCCACGTATTCCTCGGTATTGGTCTCAACCTTTGTAGGCGGCTTCTTAGGCTCCCTTTTTGATAGCTTCTTAGGAGCAACTGTTCAGGCTAAGTTCGCATGTCAAGTTTGCGGAAAAATAGTTGAGAAACGGATGCACTGTGAGAGAGAGACAAATCATTCGTCAGGGCTGTCCATCATGGGAAATGATTTTGTCAACTTCATTTCATCTCTATTCGGAGCAGCAATTGCAGTATTTCTGTCGATTCTTGTTACGTAGATGAAAGATTTGCTGACTAGCGCGCGCTACCTTTCTTGGTTCGGAGGTCTTTGGATTATATAGGATGGGAATAGAACTTCTCCATCAATAGTGAGTCCTCATTGAAGGGAGCGTCTGGCCCAGTCTAACCAGAAATTAAGGTCATAGTTCGTATTATGCCGTTGATCTTTCGGATCTTCGTTATTGCAGCATCCAGATCTTTTAGGTTATCGCAGTCAATTTTCGTCATAACGTCGAATTCACCATAGACTGTCTGAGCAACACTCACGCCTTCTATTCTCAGAAGTTCTTGGACTATTTCATGCTCTTTTCCGACTTCCGTGACCACTAGGACATATGAAGAAACTTTGGCGCACATCTTACTTCGTATGTAACCAAATGAATGAGACCGTTTTAACCATTGCGATTACCCTTTCTCTGGTTTTCCACAATCCTTAAATCAGTTGTTCGTATGACGCTACCGAAGGGTTCTTGACGCCCACAACCAAAAAGGACCTGCACAGAAAGGCTGTATTAGTACTGGAAGACGGTACGCTCATTCAAGGGGAAGGTTTCGGAGCAACACGAAAAGTCCAAGGAGAATTTGTTTTCAACACTGGGATGGTCGGGTATCCTGAAAGTATAACAGACCCTTCATATTATGGTCAGATTCTGATCCAGACTTATCCTCTGATTGGCAACTATGGCATAGATACAAAGCATCTGGAATCCGATAACCCAAAAATCGAAGGATATGTAGTGCATGAGCTCTGTAGTGAGCCTAGCCACTGGTCGCAAGAGCTTCAGCTTGACGAATGGTTGGCCAAGAATAATGTGCCTGGTATTTCTGGAGTTGACACCAGATATCTAACACAGAAGATTAGAACACAAGGTACTATGTTGGGGATTTTGAGAGTCTATGGTGAAGGTGAGGAACCAGACCTTTCTTCACTGAAGAATGAAGTGAAGGAAGTCAAAGACCCGAATCTGAGAAAACTGGCATATGAGGTTGCTGTGAAGGAAACAAAACTCTTCGGTAACGTCGAGGGTTCAACAATTGTTATCATAGACTGCGGGGTCAAGCTTAGCATAGTTCGCAACCTAGTTTCGCGAAAACTGAACGTGGTTGTTGTACCTCCGCAAAGCTCGGCCAAGGCGATTTTGGACCTAGATCCTCAAGGGGTTCTAATATCAAATGGTCCAGGAGATCCAAAAATATACGCTGAAGTCATAGAAACGACTAGAAAACTTGTTGATTCAAACATCCCAATAATGGGCATATGCCTGGGGTGCCAGATTCTGGCGTTGGCTATGGGTGGAAATACGTATAAGTTGAAATTCGGCCATCGAGGTCAAAACCACCCCTGTGTCGAAACCGAAGGCAAAAGATGTTATATTACGAGCCAAAATCACGGTTTCGCCGTAGAGCCAAAGTCTCTGGAAGGAACAGGTCTTAAGGTGATTCTACTAAATGCTAATGATAGGACAGTAGAAGGGATTCGTCACTCATCTCTGCCGATTTTTGCTGTCCAATTTCATCCCGAAGCCTCACCAGGTCCAAATGACACAAACTTCCTTTTTGACTCATTTCTTGAAGAAGTCCAGAAGGTGAGAACAAAACATGCCTAGGTTTCTGGACGTAAGCAAGATCTTGATGATTGGCAGTGGAGGTATAGTGATAGCTCAAGCCGCAGAATTTGACTACAGCGGCTCCCAATGCCTCAAAGCCTTAAGAGAAGAGGGGATTCAGACCGTCCTGGTGAATCCGAATATAGCTACTATTCAAACAAGCATGCGGATGGCTGATAAAGTATACTTAGAACCATGCACGGTAGATGTCATTGAATCCATAATACACAAAGAAAAGCCGGACGGCATTTTGTTGGGATTTGGTGGACAAACTGCCATTAATGTAGGAGTTCAGCTTGCTCGAAGAGGTATTTTGGCGCGCGAAGGCGTTAGAGTACTAGGCACCTCTATTTCAGCCATAGACCTCACAGAGGACCGCCTGTTATTCAAGAAGGCAATGGAGAAGGCGAGTGTACCTATTCCTAAGAGCAATGCAGCATACACAGTGAATGAAGCTCTTGAGATTGCTGAGAATGTTGGCTATCCTGTTATTGTCAGAACAGGTTACATGTTAGGTGGAGGAGGCGCTGGGATCGCATATGATTCTCTTCAATTAAGCCAGATTGTCGAGAGGGCATTAGGATGGAGCATGGACCATCAAGTCCTCATTGAACAGTATCTGCATCATTGGAAAGAAATAGAGTATGAGGTTGTCAGAGACTATGATGATAATACAATCATTGTGGCGACATTAGAGAATATTGATCCGTTGGGTATTCATACTGGTGACAAATCTGTTGTCTCTCCTTGTCAAACTCTAACAAATCGAGAGTATCAAATGCTGAGAGATGCCTCTCAAAGAGTAATCAGAAGCGTAGGAATTGTTGGCGAATGCAATATCCAATTTGGCCTAAATCCCAAGAGCGAACAATACGTTGTGATAGAAGTCAATCCAAGAATGTCTCGATCCAGCGCCTTGGCCTCAAAAGCTACCGGATACCCTCTGGCCTACATAGCTGCGAAACTAGCAATAGGTTATTCCCTTCCAGAGTTGTTGAACAAAGTGACTGGAGTTACGACAGCATGTTTTGAACCATCACTGGACTATATCGTTGTCAAGATTCCTCGATGGGATTTTCAGAAATTCCCAGGTAACGTAGATCGCAGACTCGGGCCTATGATGAAATCTGTTGGAGAAGTCATGTCCATCGCTAGGAGTTTTGAAGAAGCGTACCAGAAGGCAATCAGAGAACTTGACATCGGCAAGATAGGCTTGACATGTAATCGAGGCGATGATGAGCCTATGCTCCCGACTCAACTTAAGGAGGAGTTGAAGGTACCAACAGATGACCGAATCTTCAAGATAGGTAGAGCAATGAAGCTAGGGATTTCAGAAGAAGAAATCAACGAGATAACAGGTATAGACAAATGGTTTCTGTACAAGTTTAGGAATATAGTGGACATGGAGAAAACCCTCCGCAGTCTATCTCTGGAATCTGACGAGGCATTAATGAAAGAAACGGTTTCTAAGGCAAAACATCTAGGTTTCTCTGATATGCAGATTGCCATATGTATCAAATCTGATGAAGGACCGGTGAGAGAATTCAGGAAGCGGAACGGCATCCTCCCCGCCTTCAAGATTGTTGACACCATGGGCGCAGAGTGGTCAGCCAAAACAAATTACTGCTATCTCACCTATGGGGACAAGAAGGACGACGTTGATTTCAGTGATAGGGAAAAGGCCGTTGTCCTAGGAGCCGGCTGCATAAGAATTGGCAGCAGTGTTGAGTTCGACTATTGCACAATGCACACAGCCTGGGCACTGAAAGAAGAGGGAATTGACGAGGTCATAGTTGTAAACAACAATCCTGAGACGGTTTCCACTGACTTCGACATGTCTGACAAACTCTATTTCGAAGAACTCACCCTCGAGCGGGTGCTCGACATAGTGGACAGAGAAGATCCTCTCGGAGTTGTCGTAAGCGTTGGCGGGCAGTCTCCTAACAACTTGGCACTGCCTCTGGCGAGAATGGGGGTGCGTCTACTCGGAACATCTGCGAATAGCATTGACCGAGCCGAGGATCGTTCACGCTTTAGCGCCCTACTTGACCACCTAGATATCCCACAACCCCTATGGAGTAGCGTTACGTCACTGGACGAAATGAAAGTCTTTGCCTCCAAGGTTGGATATCCCGTTCTGATTAGGCCTTCCTACGTCTTATCTGGCGCAGCTATGAGGGTTGCCAAAGATGAGAAAGAACTGTTGGATTATGTCCTCCTAGCTACAAGAGTTTCTCCTGACCATCCGATAGTCGTCAGCAAGTTCATGCTAAACTCGAAGGAAGTTGAGGTAGACGCTGTGAGCGATGGTCAAGATACCTTGGTGGGAGCAGTTATTGAGCACATAGAACTGGCTGGTACACACAGTGGTGACGCATCAATGGTTATTCCCCCACAGACATTAAACAACGAAGTAGTTGACAGAATCGAGAACTATACAGCTAAGATGGCTAGAGCTTTGAATATCCGAGGTCCCTTCAACGTACAGTATCTAGTGAAGGAAGGGAAGGTCTACGTTATCGAGTGCAATCTGAGGGCAAGTCGAAGCGCACCATTCACAAGCAAGGCAACTGGAATTCCTCTCATCTGGATAGGTGCTAAGGTCATGATGGGTCGCTCTCTCCGAGAGTTGAATGTGTTGAAGAGACCGAAGAACGTTCATGTTGCAGTGAAAGCTCCAACATTTTCCTTTATGCGACTGAAAGGTGCCGACCCTGTTCTAGGTGTTGAGATGACCTCGACAGGAGAGGTTGCCTGTCTAGACTACAGCTTCGCTGGTGCTTACATTAAATCATTGATGGCTTCAAATCTGATTATTCCATCACCTGGAACGCCTGTTCTTCTCACGGTTCGCGAACAGGACCAGTCTGAAACTGTTGATCTTGCATTGAAACTCGAGAAGATGGGTTATCCTATCTTTGCGACCAGCGGGACAGCAGAGGGGCTTCAGAAAGGCGGTGTGAAAGGTGTAACGGTTGTAAAGAAAGTTCATGAGACCGGTGAGGCCCCTGACATCTTAGAGCTTATTCGGGAGCGTAAGATCGGGCTGGTGGTAAACATACCAAACACGATTGGGCTGGAGAGTCTAGATGATGAATATGTGATTCGTCGTACTGCCGTTGAATTCCTTACTCCCGTCATTACAAGGATGGAGACTGCAAGAGCTCTGGTAAACTCTCTGATACAGGAAGGCTTCACTACCAATCCACGGACTTTCTCATTGGAAGACCTTCTAGCAGGCTCTCCTCTGGGGAAATATGTCTGAACATATTATCCAGCAGCGTCCGATAGGCAGTCCACATTTGTGACTTCAGTCTTTGTTTTCTGTGTCTTATTGGTCTAAAGCCCGTCAGATGTCAAAGAGTAAAGACTGCTTCGGGAAGCATCTTCTCTAGTCGGACTACATTCGATTGCTTCGCTCTTGGCTGCGCTGAAGAAGCTGTCTCGCACTGTCTGGTTGAAGTGGACTAGTCAATTAGGTTCTGTCTTTCCAAAGACGTTTATATTAATCCTAAGGGAAAGTCTGGAAATATGGGCCGGTAGTTCAGTGGTATGAACGCCGCCCTCGCACGGCGGATGCCAGGGGTTCAAATCCCCTCCGGTCCACTACAGCCCTTTCAGTGAAAGCGCTGGCGGAAAGCTTGTCGTCTGTATTCTCTGAATCTGGACGTTCCATCTTGACTATTGCCTGTTTTAAGCAGTTTTCGCAGACTTTTGACAGATTAAACCCCAAATCTTTGGCTTTCTGGATGACTTTTCCGTCGCACGCGCTTAGATTTCCTTTAGCGCGCGCGCGTGTGGAAACAGAGAAGTCTAGTACGTCAATTCCTCTTTTGCCTCAATCCACTCTTCAATAAATCTAGATCCTGTCCCTGTCAAAGAGATATATGAGCACCCCAATGAGCCTGATACCCATGCTACGTCTTCTTTCACAACTTCAACTAACTTCTCGTCAAGAAGATTCTTGATTGGCAACAACATAGCTATAGCGCGCGCGCTAACAAGGCGCATATGCTGGTAAATTGGAGAGTTTCTGGGACTCCAATATTTCGGACAGCGCTCGTTACCACGACCACAATTCTAGTTGCCATGATACATTTCCGGTGGGATCTGCATTAGACCATACGCCATGAAGAATACGCCCAACAAGAAGGGGGCGACTATGATGAGAGGCATTAGGAAGCGCGCGCTCGAAAACTTTACTGATCTAGTGGCTTGG
>JBGOZA010000065.1:0-6572 GCA_041480025.1 Bathyarchaeia archaeon
ACACCAGAGACATTGGAGGCTATTCTGCCTGGAAGAATTCTTAGAAGGCATCTAAGCCAGATTCGATGGGTCATAATTGATGAAGTACATGAGTTTGCTGAAGACAAGCGAGGAAGCCAGTTATCCCTTGCCCTAGAGAGGTTGAGGCTTGTCACAGAACGGGATTTTCAAATAATCGGGCTTTCAGCTACGATAGGCAGCCCGGAAAAAGTCGCCAAATTCCTAGCAGGCGCAAATAGACCGGTAGAACTCATCAAGGTTTCTGTAGCAAGAGAGACAGAGTTCCAGATAATCTATCCAGAAGCAACTCCAGAAGACCACGAGTTAGCAGAGAGGCTTTACACAAGACCTGAAGTAGCTGCCCGTCTTCGAGTTATGCGAAACATAATCGAAGGCCAACGTGCAGTCCTGTTGTTCACGAATACCAGGAGTGTAGCTGAAGTCTTGGCGAGCAGGTTCAGAATCTGGGACGTGAACTTTCCAGTCAGTATCCATCATGGGTCTCTTGCCAAGATTGCCAGAATCACGGCTGAACAGGGATTAAAAGGGGGAGAGCTCAAAGGCCTGGTCTGCACTTCATCCCTGGAACTAGGAATCGACATTGGGAACATTGATCTGTGCATTCAGTACATGAGCCCGCGTCAAGTTACCCGACTAATTCAAAGAGTTGGCAGAAGCGGCCACAACATAGGGAGAGTAGCCAAAGGCATCATAGTAACAATGGATAGTGATGACTCTCTGGAAGCAATGGTGATAGCTAAGAGAGCTTTTTCGGAGATTCTTGAACCCGTCCACATACCCGAGAAACCTCTTGATGCTCTGACTCATCAGATCGTGGGCCTCCTCATCTTCCAGAGAAAATGGGATTTTTCTCAGATTCTAGAGATATGCAGACGGTCTTATCCGTATCATGATTTGAGCGAAGAAGACCTTACCAGTGTCCTGAATTATATGCATAACCGATACCCTCGATTAGCCTGGGTCTCTTTCGAAGACAAAGTCGTTATGCGACCTCAGAGTATCAAAGAGATGTATCAATTCTACTATGATAACCTCTCCATGATTCCTGATGAGAAGAACTACATGGTTATTGATGAGACAAAAGACTCTCCTGTCGGAGTTCTTGACGAAGCTTTTGTGGCAGAGTATGGCAACCCTGGAACCAAATTCGTTGTCAGAGGCAGCCCATGGAAAGTCAGCAACGTCTATGGCGACAAAATCTATGTGAAGCCGGTTGACGACCCAACAGGTGCCATCCCCAGCTGGATAGGTGAAGAGATTCCTGTGCCATCTGAAGTGGCGATGGAGGTAGGCCATATACGGAGCATCGTTGAAGACGGACTTGATAGAGGAAGAACAGCCCAAGACATTGGAAACCTCTTAGCCTCCCAATATTCAGTGGAGAATGAGATGGTTGTCAGAGCAATTGATGAAACCGTTAGACAGTTTCAAAAAGGATTGCCGTTGCCTACGGACAAGAGGATCACCATTGAGAAATGGGGAGATTTCACTATAATTCAAGCCAGCTTTGGGAGCCTAGTAAACCGAACCCTTGCCATATTGTTGGGTTATCTTCTGTCAGAAAAGACAGGGTCAACAGTGGGCGTTCAAGAAGACCCGTATCGTATTATTTTTCAGAGCAGCGACGCAATCACCCCCGTATCAATAAAAGACCTTGTCTTTGAACTGACCTCAATGGACGTTAATGCTCTTGCAGAGTCATCTTTAGTCAACACGGGATTGTTCAAACGACGAATGATTCATGTTGCCAGGAAATTCGGCGCGATATCGAAGATGGCTGACCTAAGCAACATAAGCCTAAGTCAACTTACCAAGAGCTTCACTGGAACCGCGCTCTATACTGAAGCGGTAAAAGATGTTCTTGCCAAAGACATTGACCTTGAGAACCTCAAACACTTTCTAAACGAAATAGCGAAAGGCGAGATTGAAGTCAGTACTGTAACCAATGATGTTGAAGCCTCACCTATAGCACAGGTCGGCTTGAAGAAGATCGAGCGCCAAACAAATATCGTGTCATCAGAGAAGATGAAGCGTCTGACCTGGGACTCGGTTAGAGCTCGACTTCTTGGTGAAGTCAAGACCTTCGTTTGCACTGAGAACTGGGACTATGTCGAGACGATGCCTGTCAAAGATTTCCTCGAGACTCTTGTCTGCCCTAACTGTGGCTCCAAGAAGATAGGGGTTCTCAGTGAGCAAGCATATCTGGTTGACAATCTAATAAGAAAGAAAGGCAAGAAACTATCAAACAAGGAGAAACAGATGGAGGAGCGTGCTCTGAAAAGTGGCCAACTCCTCGATAGCAAGGGAGCTGTTGCTGCTGTAGCTTTGGCAAGCCGACAACTACGCCTCTCCGAGATTGAAGCACTGATATCCGATTCAGACAGAATAGATGATCAACTAATCGACAAAATCGTTGATGCCGAACGCAAAGCATTAACTAGACAATTCTGGTAATCCCTTGAAGAGAGAAGCCCTGATCCCTTGAGGAAGAACTCCAAATACGTCTGAACTCATCTAGTTTGAATCAGAAACACTGGGGAAAAGAAATGAAGGTTAGGATTTCCACAGCGTCGATTGGCAGTATTCTTGCAGAAATATCTGAAGCCCTGAATCCGAGAACTGCAAAAGCGATTGTCCAAGCATTACCCATACGAGGGAGCTGCAATAGGTGGGGTGACGAAATCTATTTCGGAATAGATGTGAGCGTCCCTGAAGAAAACTCAAAACAGGTAGTTGAGATAGGAGCCCTTGCATATTGGCCTCCTGGGCAAGCGTTCTGCATTTTCTTCGGTCCAACGCCTGCTAGTAAGGGTGCAGAGCCTCGGGCTGCTAGTCCCGTGAATGTCTTCGGCAGAGTGCTCGATGATTTCAACGTCTTCAAGAAAGTGAAGAACGGTGAAGAAATCACGATAAGCAAATCAGAATAATCGATTGCCATTCGATGTAACGCTATAGGTTCATCTGGTGTTGAAGGAGAGTCATGTGTATTTGGCCAGATAGGTCTCGTGACAGGCCACTAGATGACCTTTTCCAACATCTACTAGCTTTGCTTGGGTGTGGCATTCCTCTGTGCACTCTTGGCATCTTGGGTTGAAGCGGCAACCTGCTGGCGGATTTATGGGGCTTGGAACCTCGCCTCTCAAGACAATGCGTTCCATCTTCTTCTTGGGGTCAGGAATTGGAATAGCTGAAATCAAGGCCTGGGTGTACGGGTGAATTGGGTTATCGAAAAGCTCATCGGTTTCAGCGAATTCCACTATTTGTCCAAGATACATTACTGCTACTCGGTGGCTGATTTGGCGGACAGAGCTCAGATCATGCGATATGTAGAGGTATGTGAGGCCGACACGTTGCTGAAGGTCGCTCAACAGGTTCAGGATCTGCGCTCTGATTGAGACGTCTAGTGATGATATTGGTTCATCAGCCACTATGAAGTCAGGTTCAACTGCTAGAGCTCGAGCAATGCATATACGCTGTCTTTGACCGCCGCTGAACTCGTGTGGATAGCGTTCGGCATGATATTCTTCAAGACCAACTAGTTTAAGCAGCTCATAGACTCGGCCATCCCACTTATCTTTTGGAAGATGGCCGTGAATCCTGAATGGCTCGCTTATGATATCGTAGACAGTCATTCTTGGGTCCAATGAGCTGTATGGATTCTGGAAGACTAACTGCATTTTTCTTCGAAGACCTAGCTTCTGCTCTTTTGTTCCAGACCTGAAGGTCTTAGTCACGTCCATTCCTTGATAGAGGATTTCACCAGAATCAGGAGTTTCGAGATTAAGAATCAGCTTGGCCGTGGTTGTTTTGCCACAACCACTCTCGCCAACAAGCGCTAAAGTCTCATTCTTGTAGATGTCAAAGCTAGCGTCGTCGACTGCATGTACTTCTCCAATCTGCTTCTTCAGTACTATTCCTCGCGAATATACTGGGAAGTGTTTCACAAGATTATGGACTTCGATAAGTTTCTCTGGCATTCTAGACTCCCTTCAAGCTGATGTTTGCATATTCGTGGCAAGCCACGAAATGGCCTGCTTCCACTTCTTGCAGTTCTGGTACACGTTCCTTGCATCCACTCTGTGCATATGGGCATCTTGGGTGGAATCTGCAACCTGATGGTGGAGTAATTAGGTTGGGAATATTGCCTCCTATAAGCTCGAGTTTCTTCTTCTGATCTATTCTCGGAACGGCTGCCAGCAAGGCCTCTGTGTAGGGATGCCTTGGATGCTCGTAGAGAACTGGGGTGGGAGCTATTTCGCAGACTCTTCCAGCATATAGGACGACGACTCTGGATGTTATGTCCGCGATAATACCCATATCATGTGTTATCATGACCATGGACATACCGAGTTTAGTCTTGAGGTCCTTCATTAAATCTAGAACCTGGGCTTGGATGGTAACATCAAGGTTAGTAGTAGGTTCATCAGCGAATAGGAGGGCTGGTTCACATGTCAAAGCACGGGCGATGGCTACTCGCTGCTTCATTCCTCCACTGAACTGATGCGGATATTCGCGCATTCGAACTTGAGGTTCAGGTATTCCCACCATCTTCAAGGTCTGCTCAATTTTGTCTCTCGTCTCTTCTGTCGAGAGCTTCTGATGTGTGTTAATAATATCTCCTAGTTGGCTCTCCACGCTGAATACAGGATTCAGAGATGAGATTGGGTCCTGAAAGATTATAGCCATTTTTTCTCCGCGGATACTTCTCATTTCTTCTTCAGTCTTCTGAAGAATGTCTTCTCCCTGGAAGCTTATCTTGCCTTCAATTATTCGACCAGGTCTTGGGACAAGACGCAGAACTGAAAGAGCTGTGACACTCTTCCCAGATCCTGATTCTCCCACTAATCCCAGTGTCTCACCTTTGACGACGTTGAATGAGACCCCGTCCACTGCCAGTACAACGCCGGCCTCGGTGTAGAAATGCGTCTTTAGACCATTCACTTCAAGAATGTTTTCTGACACTACTCAATCACTCCCTCAGACGCGGGTTGAGTGCGTCGCTAAGGCCGTCTCCTAGAAGATTGAAGCCGAAGACGCTGAAAAGGATCGCAAGGCCGGGGAATACTTCTGCCCACCACACGGTGCGCATTTCGCTGAAGTTCTCTTGAAGTATCTGCCCCCAAGTTATAGTATTGGGATCTCCAAATCCCATAAAACTCACGGCTGCTTCGAGCAAGATAGCATAGGCTATTGTCAGTGTGCCAACCACGATTATTGAAGAAAGGATGTTTGGCAGAACATGTCGAAAGATTATTCGAAGGTTGCTCGCTCCTAGAGCTTTCTCTGCCTGGACGAACTCCTGTTCTCTAACCCTTAGAAATTCTCCGCGGACCATTCTAGCATTGGATGCCCAGTTGAAAACTCCTAGTATGACTACAACAATAGTAAGTCCGGGTGGCACACTAATTCCGAGGAACTGCCAACCACCTGAGGCTGAGAGTGAAAAAACTCGGACGAAAACCAGGATTAGTAGCATTGATGGAAATACAAGGAATATCTCAGTTATTCTCATGAGTACGTTGTCAACCCATTTGCCGAAATATCCAGCTATGGCTCCCACTATGATGGCTATTCCCATCGTTAAGGCAGTCACTAAGACTCCGACATAGATGGCCCATACCGACCCATGGATAACATCACTAAAGACGTCTGTTCCAATGGAAGACGTGCCAAATGGGTACATGGCGCTTGGTGGTGAAGCTGTTTCACCCCTATAGAATGGTGTGAATGCCTTTCCACTCGGATCTGATCTAACAGGATATGGGGCAAGGAGATTGTTGAAGACTGCAACGAAGACTAGGAAGACGACCATCGCTAGGCCTGCTACTCCTGCCTTATTTCTCTTGAATCTTCTCCAAGCAACTGCCCACTGGCCTGCAGATCTTCTTCGAACCTCAGTAGTATTCTTCTGTTTCTTCGGCATTCCTATCATTCCACCTGAATCCTTGGATCGATGAAGGCATAGCTGATGTCAACTATGAGATTGGCGATGAGCGTCATGAGTGTGATTATCATTGTAATTCCCATTATCACTGGGAAATCAAGATTAGTTGCAGCATCTACGAAACGACGTCCAAGACCTGGCCAGTTGAAGACGTACTCAGTCATTGGAGCCCCACCTACAACAGCGCCTAAAGAGAGACCCAGATAGGTTATGATAGGCGTGATCGTGTTCCTCAACGCATGCTTGTAAAGTACGATACGCTCACTGAGACCGCTTGCTCTGGCCGCCAGGATATAGTCGGATCTCAATACTTCCAACATATTCGCCCGGACAAGACGAACATTCTGAGCGAGACTAACGTAAGTCAGGACAACAACAGGCATTATCAAATGTGCCAATCGATCCAGAAGAGGGTTCGTTATTCCCAGCACTGGCCAGAGATAAGGAGAACCTACTGCACCAGCGGAAGGCAACAGTCCAAGAGAATATGAGAAGATTATGATCAAAATAATACCAAACCAGAAGGTAGGCATCGATACTCCGAAAAGGGCAAACGATGTCACAGCAATGTCTTTCTTCGAATATTGGTTCTTGGCTGACATTATAC
>JBGOZA010000066.1:0-6531 GCA_041480025.1 Bathyarchaeia archaeon
ATTTGCGATGCTTTGGATAGCATTCACGACAATATACTGGTCGTCCTTCTGTAGGCTTGAATGGTACTTCGCATTCCTTTCCACAATCGGAGCAGACTGCTTTGGTCATTGTTCGTGGGCCCATTGGACGCCTTTCGTAACCCATTATTCTCACCTCGACTAACATCGCTATACAATAAGGATTAATTCCCAAGCCAGACAAAAACCTTGCAGAACAACCTCTTGTACGCTGCGAACAGCATGTATTCCATCTCTATTTAAGAGTTTAGTAACCATTCATATTGACAACTAGTAGACAGATTGCCTTGGCAGAACTCCTAAATGGCAACATGTTTCTGTTTCTGAGAGCCTAGAAGACGTCTGTAAAAATCGCTCTGGTGAAACTGTGTCCAGCATTCTTTTGTAACGGTAACTCCCTCCGGGCAACCTGTCAGGATGTGTTTGACAACACCATTCTCATACTCTATGAAGACTTGAGGAATCAGATAATCCTCATCGAAATCTCCATGTTCACGAACAAGTTCATCCGCCATCTCTTCTTGATCTTCAAAATCAATATCAAGTACGCGTAGAGGCACATCAAGTTCTTTGGCAATCTTCTTAGCGTTATCTAGCGACAGAGGGTAGCAGTGAGGGCACCATTGTGCAAGGACTATAGTAATCCGTTTAACCTGAACCGTCCAGACACTTCCACCAGTTGCTAATCCTGTGATAGAAAAAAGGCGCCTTCATAAAGATGACTAAACCAACATGATATTTCGAACATCACAGTTGGAGAACAAGCAGACGATTAGTTGTTCCTGAGGACTGAGCAGTCTAACCAAGGTTATAGCGCGCGCCAGACAATCCGCGTGCTTACTTCTGTCCTGCTTCACCCCATCGCTGGAACAGACTGTGTTCTATCCCGAAAGCATCCATTGTTTTGCCGACCACATATCCTACCAGATCGTCGATGCTCTTCGGTCCAAAGTAGAAGGCAGGCATCGCTGGAAGTATAATCGCACCAACCCTTGATAGCTTCAACATGTTCTCCAAGTCTATCTGGCTAAGTGGCGCTTCTCTGGGCACAAGGACCAGTCTTCGATGCTCTTTAAGAGAAACCATGGCTGCTCGAAGCAGAAGATTATCTGCATAGCCCGCTGATATGCCAGCCAATGTTTTCATGCTACAAGGAATGATAGCCATGCCTTCTGTTCGATATGAACCACTGGCAATCGGAGCAAACATGTCATCCACTTCAAACCGGCGAGTAGCCAATTCATCGACAGCTTTCATGCCCAATCCTGTCTCATAAGTCAAAAGTTTCTCAGCAGTTCTAGTAACTATGAGGTCTGTCTCAATAGATCTCTGTTTTAGTTCGTGCAGAAATCTAACGCCGTATATGACTCCACTGGCGCCGGAGATACCAACCACGATACGCAAGATTATTCCTCAGAGCGAATATTACGTTTGAATAGACTTCCTTTCAGCAATTATCTGTTATGGTTACTCTCATAGTTTAGCGAAAATGTCATAAATCCATACGTCCAGTAGCAAATGTGGTAGACGATATTCATGAATGACGCGGACGTTGAAAAGGCAGCAGCCGTATTCAATGCTTTGGGCAATCCAACCAGACTTAGAATCCTCACTTTAGTTTCTGAGACCAATCGACCTTTACACATAATGGCCATCGCTAAGGCTCTGGGATTGGACTATGCAGCACTGTACAGACACGTCAGAATACTCAAAGAACAGGGGCTTGTTGAAGTTTATGAAGTGGGTCGTTCAAGAGTCCTCATCATTAAAGATGCTAAACAGTTAAAACAGATAGTCGAAACAGCAAACAAAATGATGCAATCCAGCTAATCAATGTTAGCAAAATCATAAATACAGGATCAAAGCGTCTAGAGTCGGCTCCTATTCTTGCAAACAGATAGACTTCACTTAAACAAGACAACTTGGATCGCTACAACAGCCATGTTAGCTTCAGTTGTCGCAGTGCTTGAATTTGGTAGACTTCCTCCAAGAATTCCATTCCCTTTGATGCCAATCCTAAAATTCGACATAGTTGGCATCCCAATGATTGTAGCATACAATCTCCTCGGTTTGGGTTCAGGAATATTGACGTCCATTGTGTCATTCGCAATAATAGCTACCCGCGACCCCTTCAGCGGAGCTATGAAGACATTGGCCGAAGCAGCATCTATTCTCGGAGCCTGGATCATTATGAGAAGACCACAGCGGAATCTCTCATGGAAAAGAAAAAGCCTAGCCATTATATCAAGCGTCGCAGTAAGAACCATAGTCACAACAGTAGCAAACGTTCTCCTACTACCAATCTTCATGGGAAAATTCTATCCAACATCGGAAGCAGTGATGATAATTATCCCTTTGTTGGCTGCTTTCAACATCATGCAGGGCGCAATATCGGTGATAGGTGGACTCTTGATCTATGAGGGAATCAAAAAGAGGATACTAATACTCAGAAGCTGAGAACTCAGCTATGGAATTCTTTGTCTTGTCTTGACTGTCAGAAAACACTACTTAAAGGAATTAGCGCGCGCTAAGGAAGGAACCTCGTTTCATGCCACAATTGCTACTTAGCCATTGTGAATGATGATTCATAAACCTGAAAAATCAGAGATGTCTCAATATAGCATGCATAAACTACTGCGCAGCACTGAGAATCTCTGTTGGTCCCGTCATACTCAGAAAACTGACTCACAGTTTCCGAAATCCTTAGCTGCCCCATTAATCCACTCAAACACAGAAGTATTCAAATCCATAAGACTTCAGACCAGGATGTAGGAGGTTAAGTCTTGGGAACGGGCTTGAGAAAGGCGCTCGTCGTCATAGTGTTCCTATCCTTAGCTCTGAGCCAAGGAGTGAGAATTGTTAGCGCTCAAGCCTATGTCATTCAACTTCAAGGACTCACTTGGGACCATCTTGAGTTGAGTGTCCTTGTAGTTCCTCAAACAAGCCAGCCTTGGTGGAAAGACTATTTTCTGAACTCGACTTTAAGGGGCCTACAGGAGTGGAATTTTGCCTTACAAAACTTCTCAGGATATGATTCACAGTTCGGATTCTTGTCGCAGGCTAGGTTTGTGCCAACTGTAAGTATGAGTTATTCTGAGGGGTTTGATGTCTATTTGACTTGGGTTGAGCAAACCAATGGTTCAGACACTATTGGGACGTCTCAAGCAGAATTTAGACAACCCTTCTTCATCACGAAGGACACCATCTACTTGGGTGCTCGACTACAAGGAGGGTCTTATGTTGGTGAAATTGATTCTCAGAATGTGGCTGTTCATGAATTGGGACATGCCTTAGGTCTGAGTCATACTCAGATATCGAGTGATGTAATGAACCCGGTTCTGGCTCTTGATGGATCGATCATACCAATAAGTACACTGGACGCATATGGTGTAGGGTGGGTTATGCACTGGATTGGCAATTCATTGCCTGCGTCACAGGCTTATCCCGGTCGATCATCAACTTTGCCTGCAAGCATCCCATATGAGAGACTCCCTGTCGGATATGCGTTACCAGAGTCGGATACACCGTTGAACATAGTGGTTGATCTGGTGGAAACATATTTCGGATGGATTGCCCTTGTTGCTGGCATTTCAATAATAGTTATCACTGTATCGAATTGGAGGAGACAACGTTCTGCTTCATCCTCCACCCAACCACAAACTTTTCCTCAACAACATGGTGAACCTGGTCAACTCTAAGAAAATGTATTCTGATTGGGTCAACATCTGAGACAGAAATTGCTCACTGAGCGCACGCTACACGACTAGGATAACAAAGAGAAGGTAAAGAGTCGTTAACAGGAAACTAGCTCCGACAACCAGAACCTCTCTGTTTTGGCCTGACAATTGAAGAACACACTCACAGCTTTGGATGTCAACAAGATAAGATTACGCTTATGGACTACCACGCCATACCAGACGTCTCTAGCGTGAGCTCGCAGCAGTCTGTCTTCAGCATGCACGATTTTCTATCTTAATACTTGATTTGAGCAGGTTCTTGCAGCGCGCGCTTCGAACCTATCTACTTCAGGACGCAAACCAGTTGCTAGACTAGTAATAAATAAGTAGGAGCAACATAATGTCCTCGGTTCACTCATGGATCGCCCAAAAGAAGCTTGTGGAGTGTACGGCGTTTTTGATTTCAGTGGCGGTTCTGTCTTTCCACTCATCTACTGGGGGTTGCTGGCACAGAATCATCGTGGACAACAATCCTATGGGTTCATGAGTTTTGATGGTGAGTTCCATTTCCACAAGATGCTCGGGTTAGTTCCGAGGATGAAGCTTCGCAAGATCAAGAAAAGGATGGCTCTACTTCCGGGAAATATTGGAATTGGGAATGTCAGATACTGTACGTCAGGCAACTCTGATCATGATTCACTGATGAAGGATATTCAACCTATACTTCTTGAGCACCAGAGCACTAAGATAGCTATTTCTTACAATGGCAACGTAGTCAATGCGAACGACGTGAGAAGCTTAGTCACGAATAGGTTTGGAAAGGTGTCAATGACTGCCGATACTGAGCTGATTGGCGAAAGACTTTGCATGGAACTGACAAAAGGGACAAGCATAGCTGAGGCAGCTAGATCATGTATTGAGGATATTGAAGGGGCGTATTCAGTCGTAGGGGTTACAGAGAAAGGAGAGCTCTTTGCTTTTCGGGACCGATGTGGAATAAAACCGCTTTGCATTGGACATTCTGCCGACGGCGAGGTTTGTGCTATATCTTCAGAGACTGTTGGACTTGACATCAATGGACTAAATCATAATATTGAGACGATTCAGGCGGGAGAACTTGTCATAATCTCCAAAGCTGGAATCACAAGGGAACAGGTTGTGATTCCGCAAAATAGAGCGCTTTGCAGTTTTGAATTCGCCTACTTTGCTCGTCCGGACTCCATACTCAATGAGACCGCACGCTACGTATATGAGGCCCGAACAAGTCTCGGGAGGAACTTGGGTAAAATAGCGGAGCAGCAAGGTATCGCCAAAAGACTGGATATGGTAATTCCAGTACCGGAGACTGCTGAAGATGCCGCCTATGGCTTTCATGTTGAGACAAATATCCCGCTCGAACGGGCAATGAGAAGACACAGATATGTCACAGACAGGGCATTCATTGCTTTGAACAGAGAAAGGTCTTCTATTCTGGATAGGAAGATGAATGTTCTAGGTTCCAAAGTGAAAGACAAAGTTGTAGCGCTCGTGGATGACAGCATTGTACGTGGAGACACAACAAAAAGCGTCATACGAAAAATGCTCGATGAAGGGGCGCGCGAGGTCCATGTGTATATCACTTTTCCGAAGATAATCAGTCCTTGCTGCTATGGAATCGATATGGCAACATTCGATGAATTGATCGGTTCCAAACACTCACCAGAAGAAATAGCTGAACTCATTGGCGCAGACTCTGTCACTTTTCAATCAGTCTCCGACCTAGTTTCAGGAATAGGGGTTCCTACGGATGCTCTATGCCTAGGCTGCGTAACTGGGAAGTATCCAACGCAAATGGCCCAGAAACTTGTTGATATTGCACATGAACACTTCTCAAAAGGCGAACAGACCGGAAGAGTATATGAGACCGCTGTCCAGAAAGTCTAGATCAAATCCTGAACATAGGGTAGACCGGTTCTAGCACCACTCTTGGAGATCTTCTTTGAGGCAACTAGATTGCCCAGTCTCCCACATTCTTGGATATCCCTCCCGAGGATAAGGCCGTGAAGAAAACCTGCGCAAAAGGCATCTCCCGCACCTGTCGTGTCCACAACTTCTGTCGGCGAAGCCGGAATACTATAGCTCTCTCTTCCATCGGTAACGAAACAGCCTTCGCTTCCGAGTTTGACAGCTACAATCTTCACGCCTTCCCTAAGAAGCTCTTTTGCGCCTTGCTCGTGACTCTTTCCAGTCAGTAAACGAAGCTCCTGTTTGTTGGGAAATACGATGAAGCTTCTTTGGAGAATAGGTCTGAGAGCTCGAAGCCCTTTTCTGGAATAGAGTTCGCCCGGGTCAAAGCTAACAAGTGCTGAAGGGAGCGACTTGACGAGGTCTTTCTGAGCTATGAAAGGAAGCTCACCGACGAATGACGTAATGTGAAGGAACTTTGAACTGGATGCGTAGCTATGGTCAACCTCTCTAGATTCTAGAGTGTCATTTACCCCTGGGTCAACGTATAGGGTTCTTTCACCTGTGCTATCAACAAAGCCCATAACATTGCCAGTGCGCCCTTTCTTGGATTGAACTATTCCTTTCGTATCCACATTCTCATCTGCAAGGTCTTTGAGGTGAAGTCTCCCGCATTCGTCCGCTGCGAGTTTCCCAATGTATCCGACACTGTGACCTAGTCTGGAAAGGCTTACAATTGTGTTTGCTGCTGATCCTCCAAAATGTTCTTCATAGCCTATTATGATAGTTTCTTCTCCAGGTTTTGCCATCTGACTTACTCTGTAGAGTCTATCAGTATTGATGGCGCCAAACCCGATACAGTCAAACTTCAAGTTAGGAGAGCTCCCTTAGA
>JBGOZA010000067.1:0-6523 GCA_041480025.1 Bathyarchaeia archaeon
CCACCTCTTGAAGCCCATAGACTTCGACAGCGAACAAGATACGACCTTGAGATGATCCAGGAACTAGGTTTCTGCACGGGGATTGAGAATTACAGTAGACACTTCGACGGCCGCGACACTGGCAAGCCGCCATTTGTCCTAATCGACTACTTCCCAGAGAACTACCTGTTGATAATTGATGAGAGTCATCAAAGCATTCCACAAAGCCGCGCCATGTTCAATGGCGATTATGCGCGGAAGAAGAACCTCGTTGATTTCGGTTTTCGGCTTCCCTGTGCATACGATAATCGGCCACTTAAGTTTGAAGAGTTTGAGAAGAAGATGGGCAGAACACTGTTCGTCTCAGCAACGCCAGCAGAGTACGAGCTGGAGAAAAGCGGTCCACCGGTGCAGTTGATCACTAGGCCCACCGGCCTTCTCGATCCTCAAGTTGAGATCCACCCGATTGAGGGACAGATGAATCATCTGATGCAAGAGGCTAGGAAAACCATTGCCAACGGAGATCGCATCTTGGTTACAACCCTCACAAAGAGGATGGCTGAAGACTTAACGGAGTATCTAGTGAATGCGGGATTCCGAACAAGATACATGCACTCCGACATAGATAGTTTGGATAGGATTGAGCTGGTTAGGCAGCTCCGAAGTGGAGAGTTTGACATTCTGGTCGGAATCAATCTTCTGCGTGAAGGCTTGGATATCCCTGAGGTTTCAACGATCTTCATTCTTGATGCGGATAAGGAGGGGTTCCTACGCGATGAGAGAAGTCTGGTTCAGACAATTGGAAGAGCCTCCAGGAACGTTAACGGAAGAGTGATACTCTATGCAGACGTGTTAACTCGTTCGATTAAGAGCGCGGTTGAAATCACTGAACATAGAAGGCGGTTTCAGATGGGTTTCAACCGAGAACACGGCATCACCCCAAGAACCATCGTGAAAGGCATCCCGCAGAAGGAGGGAATGATAAAGGGTATTAAGCACATGGCAAAACCGGATGTTCAGAAGCTCCTAATTCAGCTTGACACCGAAATGCGGGAGGCCGCCGAGAAACTTGAGTTTGAGAAAGCAATTCTGCTACGAGACCAAATCCAGGAGATACATAGATCTCTAGACTATGAAGTAAGGGATTATCAGGAATAGAAAAAAACGTTGGGAAGGAAAAAGCTGGCACGGGATTAATCTCATCAAAAAAAAGGGAAGCTTGGAACTGATAGTGAGAGACAGTATTTCTGTTAAGGGCGCGCGGGAGCACAACTTAAAGAACATTGATGTAGAGCTCCCGAGGAACAAGCTCATAGTGATAACTGGTATCTCAGGATCAGGAAAGTCCACTCTAGCATTCGACACAATATATGCAGAGGGACAGAGAAGATACGTTGAGAGTCTATCCGCCTACGCTAGGCAGTTTCTGGGTTTGATGGAGAAGCCGGATGTTGACTCAATTGAAGGCCTCTCCCCAGCGATTTCAATTGAACAGAGAACCACAAGCAAGAATCCGCGTTCAACAGTCGGGACAGTGACGGAGATCTATGATTATCTTCGCCTGCTCTTTGCGCGAATTGGCATACACCACTGTCCCAAATGTTGGAGTGCCATTAGTCCTCAGAGTTCCGAGAATATCGCTAACCTAATTATGGCTGATCGGGGAAAAACTCTGCTTGTCCTCGCGCCGATAATAAGAGGAATTAAGGGTCGCCATGAACAGATCCTGGATAATCTCAAGAAACAAGGGTTCACTAAGATCAGAGTGGATCAGAAGACCTATGATTCAGACTCGATTCGAGAAGTCAAGATGGTGCGGTATGAGAAGCACTGGATAGAAGCAGTCATTGACACTCTCAGAATTGAAGGGAACGAGCGTTCCCGACTGGCGGAAGCAGTGGATCAGGCACTTCAAGTTGGAAAGGGGACTATGATAGTTGTCGACGTGGAGACCGCTGGCACGGAGAAGAAGAAGGAACTTGAAAGGTTTGAAGGCGAAACCGTCTACAGCACCTTCGGTGCCTGTCCCAACCATCCTGAAATCGTCTTTGAGAGTCTGGAACCCCGGATGTTCTCGTTCAATTCTCCTTTTGGCGCCTGTCCCACATGCCATGGGCTTGGAGAGATCAGCGAGATCTCTGAAGATCTGGTGATTCCAGACAAGACAAAATCCATCATGGATGGTGCATTAGAAATCTACGGTAAAATGGAGCTCAGCTGGAGGGCACAGCAGCTTGCATTGGTTGCTAAGAATTATGGCTTCGACCTGTTTACACCGATAAATGACTTGACGAGAAAGCAGGTTGAGGTCCTCTTGTATGGGAGCTCTGAGCCCCTCAATGGTAACTGGTCTAACGGTGCAAGCATGCAGATGAGAGAAGGATGGGAAGGCATAATCCCACAGACGATGAGGCTTTACAGACAAACCGAGAGCACATACAGAAAAGAGGAGATTGAGAAATTCATAAGATATTCTCCCTGCACCACATGCAAAGGAAAGAAACTGCAACCTGTTGTCCTCGCCGTTAGAATATTGGACAAGAGCATAATTGACCTTACTGATCTTTCAATTGAGCAGGCAGTTGATTTCTTCTCCAAACTCCCCTCTCAACTCAACGAGAAGGAAATGGCGATTGCGAAGCAGATCCTTAAGGAGATAAGTCAGAGACTGGTTTTTCTCAGGAACGTTGGATTAGGCTATCTCAGTCTTTCCAGAGCTGCCAGAACGCTCTCAAGCGGAGAATCCCAGAGAATCCGTCTTGCCACACAGATCGGCAGCAACTTGATGGGCGTACTATACATTTTAGATGAGCCCAGCATCGGATTACACCAAAGGGATAATGAGAAACTCATCAACACGATACGTCAACTGCGCGACCTAGGAAACACTCTGATAATAGTGGAACATGATGAGAGCATGATTCGAAACGCAGACCATGTTATAGACATGGGTCCTGGAGCCGGCGTGCACGGAGGCCAAATCATTGCCGAAGGCACCCCAGCTGAGATCATGAAGAATCCAAACAGCTTAACCGGGAAGTATCTCTCTGGCGAGCGAGAGATCGAAGTGCCCAAAGTGAGGCGAAGACCCATCGGCTTCATGGAGATCATCGGAGCAAATGAGAACAACCTGAAAAACCTTACAGTGAAGTTCCCCTTGGGCGTATTGTGCGGAATCACAGGGGTCTCAGGCTCAGGAAAAAGCACACTCATGAACCAGACACTCATCCCAATTTTGAAACAGAATTTCGGAGAGCAGGTTGAAAAAGTCGGCAAGCACAGCCTAATGCAAATTCCCCAAATCGTGAAGAACGTTATTGTGATTGATCAATCGCCGATCGGGCGAACACCAAGAAGCAACCCCGCAACATACACTAAACTATTCGACGAGATACGGCGGATCTTCGCATCAACGAGAGAAGCCAAAGCACGCGGATACGATCCAGGACGGTTCTCATTCAACATTAAGGGTGGAAGATGCGAGTCCTGCCAAGGAGATGGCGTCATACGCATTGAAATGAACTTTCTCCCAGACGTCTACGTTGAATGCAGCGACTGTAAAGGCAAACGCTACAACAAAGAAACACTAAGCGTACTATACAAGGGAAAGAATATCAGTGAAGTGCTTGACATGGAAGCTGAGGAAGCAGCCGATTTCTTCGAGAACATGCCTCTGGTCTCACGTAAACTGCAGACGCTTCTTAACGTGGGGCTCGGTTACATTAAACTTGGACAGAGCTCAACAACGCTTTCAGGAGGAGAGAGCCAACGCGTCAAGATCGCCCGCGAACTTAGCAAGAACAAGTTCGGACACATAATCTACATGCTAGATGAACCAACCACGGGTCTTCATTTCGACGACACAAAGCAGTTGATCCAAGTGCTTAACAGTCTGGTTGACAAGGGAAACACGGTCTACGTGATTGAGCACAACTTGGATGTCGTCAAAAGCTGTGATTACCTTATTGATCTAGGCCCCGAAGGAGGGGAAGCTGGAGGTCAGGTTCTCTCAGCAGGAACACCCGAAGAAATCGCGAATGGTGATAAATCATTCACCGGCAAATTCCTAAGGGAAAAGCTTCGAACAGACTATGACCCAATACGGCGAATAAGCTAGATGATCACAGTCTCCTCTCCCACAGAATTTGACGGTTCCGAGATTCCTGTTAGCCCGGGAGTCTACCTTTTCAGAGATGAGAAAGGCGAAATCCTCTACATTGGCAAAGCAGTGAACCTTCGCTCTCGTATCCGAAGCTACTTCTCAAACCAGGACAAGCCAGCAAAAACGCATCACCTTGTATGCAGGATCAGAACCATAGATTGGATCATTGTGGGCAACGAGGTTGAAGCACTGCTTCTTGAGAACAAACTCATCAAACAACACGAACCCAAATACAACATCAGCCTCAAGGACTCCAAGACATTCGCGTACATCGCGTTTACTAGAGAACCTTACCCTCGAGTGCTCACATCTCGAAAAGTCTCTTCCAGACTGGAATCCTTCGGCCCATATACAGATGGTTTCATGAGGCAGGATCTTACACGGCTGGTTGTTAGAATATTCCGGCTCCGAGTCTGCAAGACAGTTCCAAAACGTTTCTGCCTGAACTATCAGATGGGACTGTGCACTGCACCTTGTGTAGGAAAAGTCTCTAAAGAACAATACGCGACACAGGTCGAACAGGCCCGTACATTCCTCAAAGGACAATATGAAGAAACAATTGAAACACTAAATTCTCAGATGAAGACTGCTTCTGATAACCATCAGTATGAGCGGGCTCTTGAGCTCCGCAACCAGATCGCTTCTGTTCAGCTTCTCACTCAGCGCCAAATCGTGGATACTGAAAGGAGTTATGATCAGGACGTGATGGTCTTCAGACAACTCGGAGAAAAGGTCCTCATAATTCAAATGGGCATTCGGAAAGGAGTCCTGCTGGGCAAGAAGGAGTTCACAGTAGACCTTCAACCCCAAGTTGAACAGGAGTTTCTAAAAGCGTTCTATATGTCTAACCAAATACCCCGCGAGATCCTCCTGAATAGCCCTTGCTGGCAGGCTAATCGTGAAAAAGAAGCATTGGAAAAATTCTTCTCCACCAGAAGAGGAGCGCCAGTCAAGCTGGTTATTCCTAGGCGCGGCGACAAGCTCTCACTTGTAAGATTGGCGGAGAAGAACATCGAATCCAACTTGGACGAGAACAGCGCTCTTACTGATCTGCAGACTGCCCTCGACCTTCCCGCTCCTCCCAAAATCATAGAATGCTTCGATATCTCCAATCTTGGAGAGGAACATATTGTCTCTGGAATGGTCCGCTACACAGATGCAAAACCCGATAAACGAAACTTCCGAAGATTCAAAATGAAGACGGTTACGATGCAAGATGATACTGCAAGCATAAACGAGGTGATAACGAGGAGATACAAACGCTTAATGGACGAGAAAGCTTAGATGCCTGACCTGGTAGTCGTTGATGGAGGAGCAGGACAGGTAAACGCCGCCAAGACAGCTCTGCAATCACTTGGGCTTCAGCTTCCCCTCATCGGCATTTCAAAGGAAAATGAGGAAATTCACCTGCCCAACGAATCTTTTCCAAGACGTTATCCAACGAACAGCAGGATGATTCTGCTCTTAAGACAGATCCGGGATGCAACACACAACTTCTCAATAGGATATAATCGCAAGAGAAGACAGATGAAGATGAGAGAAGAGTTCAATGAGAAATAGCGTGACGTACGCCTATTCTTATCCATCCTACTACTTGTCATGCCCAGTGATGTCCCGAGAAAGAATTAGGCGCGCGCGTTAGAACTCTTTTCTCATAGCTCCATTTTCAAAGCTACGACATTCCTTGAGTCACGAAAACTCCCATGTGTCCTAGCGCGCGTAAGGCGTTTGTGATTGAATGCAAGGAGTGGGGAATAAGACCACCATACTCCCACAGCAACATACTTTCTGAGTTGGAAAGAGATTTGAAAGGAGTAGTCGATGGCTACAAGTATTCTACAATTAGCGGAGTGTCTAGAATTAAGAGAATCATAAGTTTGCTAGAGAAAATTGGATTTGTTAGAAACAACCTGAGAAAATGGAATCTGGAAAGACCAGTAGTCGTAGAGCGCGTGCGCATCTCATCGAAATCTAACGCTATCTTTCTTTTCCGTTCTCTTTCCTATCCTATATTTCCATTCATGTTTACACGATTTACATTTTTTATTACCATCTTGGTCTATATCTATCTTTTTACTACCACATTTAGGACAGCCTTCTTTTCTACCCAATTAACTAGCCTTCGCGCGCGCAAACAGATTTTGACGTATTAGGACTCTTCTAGTCGTTAAGGTAACCACACTAAATAGACCTTACGGTGCGTGGACAGATGGTGATGCTAGACCACGACCACCAGCACGCGCTACCAGATATAATTACTTCTATGCACACACATGCGCGTGTGTGAGGAGAGAGAGGGAGAGAGAAGAAGAGAGTGAAAGAGAGATAGAGAGAGTAAGAAAGATAGAGTAAGTAAGAAGAAGAAAAAGGTTAAAGTTTAGC
>JBGOZA010000068.1:0-6499 GCA_041480025.1 Bathyarchaeia archaeon
CTACACGTCCTAGGAATAGTATAGGATTCCACCCAAATCTATAGCAGGTGACTCCTATCCTCCATCGATGTTTTAGGATCTTTATGTTTGACCATTCTCTGCTTGGTCTGAGATGGATGCTTTTGGCTTCGGGAACTAGTCGTACGTGCCATCCTTTGTAGCTTGCTTTGAGATCAAGATAGCTGTCTTCCGTATCTATTTCTGGCATGAGTCCATGAGATGTAATACTCTCCCAACATTGTCTTCTTATTACTCTGTTAGCTCCTCTGACTGCTACGGTCGGTTCGTTTGTTGTCTGGCCCCCCGCTATTCCTAGACTTGTCTCATTTGTAAACGCGTTGATGATTTTTTCGAAGTAATTCTGTTCAAGAAGTATGTCGGCATCCACTTTTGCTAGAAAGTCCCAGTCTTCAGATACAGATTTCAATCCTTCATTGAATGCTTTTGGTATCTCCTCCATGTGTTCAGTTTTGGAATCTGAGGTTCTCCTAACTACGCTGATGATGGGGGTTTGTTTGGCAAGGCTACTAGCTATGTCAAATGTTCTGTCTGTGCTTCTATCATCAACTATGACTACCTTGACTGGCTGCAGAGTCTGAGCTAGTATCGACTCTATGGAAGAGCTGAGCGACTTCTCTTCATTTCGTGCTGCCATAACGACGAGAATGGCATCATCTCTTGTCTTCATCCTTAGACGCTCGATTCAGTTAGTGTTTCTCTTAGTCAGCTATCCGTTTCTTAAGCTATCTTGTTTCAGATATGGCCGTTCACATGTTATTAAGGGCTAGCGCGCTAGTCTATGCCAAACAATGAATTGTAACTAGATTAGCGACTCATTAGAAATCATTGGAGTCAATGGTTCTTGAAGGTCCTGATATGTGATCCGGTCGAAAGAGAAGTTGTGGAGGTTCTTCGGAAAAAGCTCAATGTTGAAGAAGGAAGTTCTCCTGAGGGGACAGATGCTGATGCTCTAATAGTTCGAAGCAGGACTAGGGTGACCCGCCAGATAATTGAGTCAGCGGGGAACCTCAAGGTAATTGGTCGTCAAGGAGTTGGACTTGATAATATTGATCTGGATGCGGCTAAGGAACACGGCATAGCCGTACTCAATACTCCTGAAGCATTGACAGAGAGCGTGGCTGAGCTTACTCTAGCTCTGATATTCTCGCTCGCACAAGACATCCCGCGAGCAGACAAGGGCATGAAAGAACGAATCTGGCTGAAAGGCAAACTTCGGCAACAGGAGATCTACGGAAAGACCTTGGGTATACTTGGACTAGGCAAGATCGGCATGAGAGTTGCGGAACTCTGCAGTAACATAGGTATGTCAGTCATCTATTGGAGTCGAACTCGAAAACCCGAGCTTGAGCAGCAGAATAAGATTAGCTATGTTAGTCTTGATGATCTCTTCAGCAAAGCCGACATAGTGAGTATACACGTGGCTTTGACTCCTGACACAGAAAGGATTATCACTGCTAGAGCTCTCTCGCTGATGAAGCCGTCAGCCTACTTGGTAAATACTTCTCGTGGGGCAGTAGTGGATGAAGAGGCTCTTTACATGGCATTGAAGGAAGGCAAGCTCGCTGGAGCAGCTCTCGACGTCTTCGCTGAAGAACCGTACATGGGCAGACTTGCAGAACTATCAAACGTCGTTTTGACGCCCCATATAGGCTCCGACACCAGAGAAGCTCAGCTTCGATCAGGACTGAGTCTAGCAGATAAAATAGTGAAGCATCTGGGAGTCTAGTCTGAATTCAGTTCTTCGCGCTTTGAATTAGCGCTCTATTCCGGTCCACATGGAACAATGCTATTAGAGTGGGTTTTCAGATCTCAGTGAAGCTGGTTTTCTGAGGACATATGGGGAAACAAGCATCGCTGCTATGAAGCTGAACAATATGGAAAGTAGGATTGATGGTGTAAATCCATAAAGCGATGATATGTAGGCCGTCATGTAGCCACCAATCCATCCTCCCCAGGCCTTCGCGGTGTATGTTATCGCGGTATTGGATGTTGAATGATCCTGTCCATAGTAATCGCCGACCAGCGATGGGAAGAATGTGAAAATTGGTCCCCAGAAAAAGCCTATGAGAGCGACAGCTGCGAAAAAGGCCGTGCCATTTGATCCGAAAAATAGTAGAAACAGTGAGAGCAATCCCTGGATAGTAAAGAAAGAGACCATGGCTACTTGTCTGCCAAGCCGGTCTGATACGTATCCTCCTACTATCCTGCCCAGACTATTTGAGATGGGGAAGAGAATAGTTGCCAGTAGGATAGTGTCCCGCGCTAGCTTGAACGAATCTCCTAGTGAGACAACTTGAGATGTTATTAGGAGGCCTGTCTGTGACGTCAGAATGAACGCCGCGTATATTAGCCACCAAGAAGTGGTTCTGACCATATCCAATGGCTTGAATGAATTCAGATTACGGGTCCATTTTGTCCCTTCTTTCATTGAATTCGGAGTCCAGCCAGGGTTGGGATACCGCGAGATGAACCCCAGAATTGTCAGTGCTAAGAGCATGATTGTTCCTGTTGACAAGAAGGCTGTCCTGAAGCCTTGAGTACCTATAATCCAGGATATGACTGGATTCATTATGGCTGCTCCGGATCCAAATCCGAAAGCTGTTAGACCTGTGGCTAAACCTCTTCTGTCAGGAAACCATCTGCTTGCGGTTCCAACGGCTGTCGCGTATATTATTCCGACTCCTAGACTACCGATTCCATAAGTCAAATACAATGTCTCGATGTTGGTTGTATAGGATGATGCAATCCAGCCGATTCCTGAGATAATGCCGCCCAGAATGTTCAGAAGCAGGGGGCCTCGTCTGTCTGCTCGAATGCCTGCAATAGGTTGTGCAAATGTTGAAATTGTGGTGAAGATTGTGAACGTGAGTTGAACCGCAACTGAAGTGGCTTTGAGTTCGGACCCAATTGGTCCCACAAAAAGGGTCCAAGAGTATTGGTATAATCCGATGAGCATCATGCTGATAGTTGCAGCTGCCAGGATGCCCCAACGTGCTGTATCGGTCTTTTTCAATGCAGACTTCACTATCTTCTCTTGCAGCTCTTATCTTTTCTAATGGAAGATATAACCAATTGAAATTGCCCAATCAGGAGAAAGGGTTTATTCTCTACAGAGGTGTTTGTGTTTTGAAGCTTTTTGACACGAACTGGGTTTGCTGAGTTACCTCTTCACGGCGGAAAAGCTCCTTCTTGGCTAGTTGAACGAATGAAAGGTCTTTCAGAGGCTGTGGTTGAGGTTATTCTGGAAGAATATGGTATTGAGAGACTATTTGATCGACTAGCGGACCCGTACTGGTTTCAGGCTTTCGGATGTGTATTGGGATATGATTGGCATTCTTCTGGGGTTACTACCGTTGTGACTGGGGTATTGAAATCGGTTCTCAAACCTGAGAAGCATGGGGTAGCGGTGGCCGGAGGCAAAGGAAGAGCGTCGACTAGAGCACCTGAAGAGATAAGGGCCTTGGGTGGACAGTTTGGTTTGTCCGATGAGCAGATAAATCATCTTTGCTATGCTAGTCGGATGAGTGCAAAAGTAGATAATTCTGCTATTCAGGCTGGTTATCCCCTGTATCATCATGCTTTCTTCCTTGAGAGAGGAAGCAAGTGGCTCGTTATTCAACAAGGAATGAACATAGTGGAGAGAGCCGCCAGAAGATATCATTGGCAGTCGGATCACGTGAAGAATCTTGTTGTGGAGCCTCATGACGCAATTGTGGGCGAGATAGTCCATGAACATGTTTTGAATATGACTGCTGAGGAGAGTGAGGGTGCTCGTCACATCTCTGTAGACTTGGTTAATGACGGACCAGATAGGTTAAGACGGTTAGTGAATACATCTCCAACGAATCAGACTACTCTTACACATTGGCTTGGTTCCGATGGGAACGAGGGGTTGAGAATGCCTTGGAGAATAGACTGGGATGCCTTGAAACGAGCCCATGAAGCTAGTCCTCGAAACTACGAGGAGCTGTTGGCGGTCCGAGGGGTCGGACCATCTACACTGAGAGGACTGGCTTTGGTTTCAGAAGTAGTTCATGGGCAGAGTCCTTCTTGGAGAGACCCTGTTCGCTATTCATTTGCCTACGGTGGAAAGGATGGTGTGCCATATCCGGTTAACAGGAAGGCCATGGATGAGTCCATACAATTCCTACAAGACGCTCTTGACAATGCCAAAGTTGGTGAAAAGAGTAGGCTTGAAGCATTCAGGCGCCTAGGGCAATATCACTCGTTTGCAGGAAATGAAAGCCATGAAATGCGTGCGTAGTACCTTTGAAGACCATGAAGACCTGTGTTAAGGCCATACGCCTAGTAACTTCACAGCATCTGCCACCCGTTTAACAGCCAGAGCATTGGCAGCGTCTCTCAAGTGGGTTCCGAGCGCTTTGCTCTCCTGGACAACATCATTGAAACTGGTCGTTATTCTCTGCTCAAGCTGAGTATTCACTTGCTCAACTTTCCAGTGCTCTCTGTGAAGATTCTGAACCCATTCTAGATAGCTAACGATGGCACCGCCAGAGTTGGCAAGAATATCCGGAACCACAAGGACTCCATTCTGGTTCAGAATCTCGTCTCCTTCTTGAGTTGTCGGTCCATTGGCTCCTTCTACAACAATTCTAGCTTTCACGCTGTTCGCGTTTTCTCGTGTCAGTTGGTTCTCAAGTGCAGCAGGAACAAGGATATCGCAGTCTAGGGCCAACAGATCTTCATTTGTGATTTCCTTGGCCGGGAATCCTTTGAGTCTCCGTGTTTCTTGCTTGAAAGCTCTAGCTTGAGCTGCGTCGATGCCGTCTGGGTCATAGACGCCGCTAGCCGAGTCGCTCATGGCAATGATGCGATAACCATTTTCTTGCAGGAGTTGAGCAGCATAACCTCCAACATTTCCAAACCCTTGAATGGCAACGGTTGCGCCTTTCTCTGGGATTTGCTTGAGCTTCATTGCTTCCCGGACACAGAATGTTAGTCCTCTTGAGGTTGCTTCTTCTCTTCCCTCGGATCCTCCCACCTGTATCGGTTTCCCTGTCACAACTTCAGGAATCTGATGTCCATTGATCTGACTGTAGGTATCCATGATCCATGCCATTGTCTGAGCATCAGTGGAGACATCTGGTGCAGGTATGTCCTGGTACGGACCTATGAATGGAGAAATCATAGCGGTATATCTCCGAGTCATCCTCTCTTTTTCGCCAAATGAGAGTTTGTTCGGATAGCATGCGATCCCTCCTTTTGCTCCTCCATATGGTATATCGGCGACAGCGCATTTCCAAGTCATGAGAATAGCTAATGCTGTAACTTCGTCTAGGGTTACATTCGGGTGGTAACGTATCCCCCCTTTGTACGGGCCGCGAGCATCGTTGTGTTGAACTCTGTAACCTGTAAAAGTGTGAAATGAACCATCATCCATTCTTATTGGAACGGAGACAATCAACGACCTCTTCGGATACTTCAGAAACTCAAGTATATCATCAGAAAGCTGGATAATCTTAGCGGTCTTTTCGAGTTGAAGCATAACAGAATCTAGAAATCCAGTCTGGCTCATTATATCCGTCTCCTATGGAGCTGTTCTGCGTCCATGCACGTGCTATTGGTGGTGATTAGCGCGCTGGTATGTCTTATATTATCTTCTATCCCGATTTTTGGAGTGCTTCAATCTGTGTACAGAAAAGACTAAACAACACCTTCTTGACTGACCATCAATCAAACGAGCACTCAAGTGTCAAATTGTGAATCTGCACTCAGCGCACGCGTGTGGCTTTTGAGATTCTGGAATTATATCTACAGAGTATCCCTGTTTCGTAGTGCAGCAATTCTTGTTATGTTTGGGGCGCGTCTCCCCCACTGGCGCACGCTAGTGTAATGGGGTGCTACTCTATGTTTCTCCGTGTGTGGTCACAGGAAGTGCATTGATAGTACGTAATGCCGCCAATGCTTTCTGATCCAAATGCAACACTCCACGTCTTAGCTCTCCTGCCACCACATTTCTCGCAGTACGTCTCAACTGTTGGCAGCGTCTGTAGCTGCATTGTACCGTTGTCAAGGACAACTATGGCACTATCAGGGGGCTCACTATCATCATGCCAGTCGTTGATGAAGTAGTCCTCAGGTATCTCTTTCCTAGTATTGCATTTTGGACAGTAAAGTGCCCCTCCGTCTCTGAAACGCAGAACCAATCTTCTACCACAAGTTGGACAGAAATCCATGTGCATTCTTGCCTCACTCCGCTTGTGAGCATTCTTTTTCATACGTTCCTACGGAGATATTGCCGAAGAGCAGTCTTCTTCTGAGATTTCTAATGCGTCGCCTCGCTTGAAATCTCTTCATGCTCTCCCCCGTCACTATGAGGATCGCTTTCTGGGAGTCTGATACGCGGAACATTCGCTTTCCCTAGCTGATTAACACTAATCTCTGCAGTATGTATGTGAGTATGTATGTCACGAATGAATGTGATAGATGTTTGTAACACATGTGCAAACAAGCGCAG
>JBGOZA010000069.1:0-6471 GCA_041480025.1 Bathyarchaeia archaeon
CTGAGAAATGATCTTTCTCTTCCCACTATCAGTGACCACGATAAAATACCAGGGCTGTCGGTTGCTCGCTGAAGGAGCGACCCTAGCAGCCTCCAATATACGCTTCAGAGATTCTTCAGGCACAGGTGTTTCAGCATACTTTCGGACAGATCTTCTTCTGTTTATTGCCTCGTACACATCCATATCAATCGCCTCGAACACTCCAACTATTGGCTATGACCTATTTCATCAGCTATGCGCGTGTGTTAAAAGTTATCCATTACCAAGATGAATGTAAATAATGCAGAGTCTGTCAAGGGCTGGCCAGTCTGCTACGCGCAGAATGGCCTGAGAATCTTTATAATCCAGATGCTGGGATTCCTTTTTTTCAATTCGAAAACCATAGACGAAGCATAGATAATGTTCAGTAGAAAACAGCTCAACATCTCAAGAGATTACTGGATAATTCTTGCAGGCTTCACCATACTTGTTGTTCAAAACGGTGTTGGTTTCTATGCTTTCGGGCTATTCTTCAAACCTATTCAGATTGAGTTCAACTGGAGTAGAGAAGTAACTTCAATGGGTTTCACTATTCTCTACCTTGTACAAGCAGCGTCTTCAATCTTCATCGGCCGCTTAGCCGACCATTACGGCCCAAAGAGAATCATTACGCTAGGCGCGTTAACAACGGGCGTTGGCCAGTTCTATCTAAGCCAAATCACCAGCCTCCCTCAGTATTATTTTGGGTATGCAGTCCTGGGTCTTGGGCTAGTATCTATGGGCAATATACCCATAACCAAAGCCATCATAGACGCATTCCATGAAAGAAGAGGATTCGCTTTAGGCCTAACTTCTTCAGGAATGGGTATCGGTGGACTTATCTTAGCTCCCATGATAGGAAACTATCTTATCCCGAATCTCGGATGGAGAACGGCTTATCAGTTCTTGGGCATCCTCATCCTGCTAGCCGTCATACCGCTGGCTCAGCTCCTTAAGACACATCAACGAGACTCTGAGAAGAATACTGTCTCTGAACCCGCAGAAAGAAAGGAAGACCATGAAATCCACAAGCAGCCAACAGAGGATTGGACACTGAAGGCAGCTCTACAGACTAGCACTTTCTGGTTAATCGTCATCGCATTCTTCCTGTTCAACATAGCTCAAGGCGGAATGATTCAACATCTCGCAAATCATCTAACAGACATTGGATTCGCGGTAACCTTAGCGACTGCTGTAATAAGCCTGATAGGACTTGGCAGTGCAATAGGCAAATTCGTATTCGGATTCATGAGTGATCGGCTCAAAGCCAAATACTGCACAACCATCAGTTTCTCACTGGGTTTCTCAGCAGCCCTCATGCTCATCTCAATCAATTCCGAATCACCACTGGCAACTCTCTGGGCTTACGGCATTACTATGGGACTCTGTATTGGAGGTTGGGCACCACTGATATCAGTGCTACTAGGTGATAGTTTCGGAACAAGAAACTACGGAGCCATTAGTGGACTATTATTCATGTTCTTCTACACGGCTTCAGCGATAGGTCCAACATTCTATGGATACGTATTTGATACTACAAACAGTTACTACATGGCATTCGTATCATCACTGGTCTTCTATCTGGTAGCCATAGTCTTCATACTGGCAACAAAACGTCCCAAGCGGACACGAAATCTTTCTAACGACGAAGCAGGCGTCAGAAGTTAGGACGCGCTACTCCCATAGTCTTCCAAAAAGCTTAACTATTTTCAAAAGAGCGGATAATTCCATTCTTGTTATGACATTGTTTGGGTGAAATGATGCCTAGAATAGTAATTGTATACGACGGAGCCAACACAGGAGCCATGGCAAAAGCTATTGCGGAAGGAGCCGCGTCTGTCCAGCAGACGAGCGTCTTGGTTAAGAAGGCTATCGAAGCAAAACCTGAAGACCTGATTGAGGCAGATGCAATCCTGCTCGGTTCACCCACTATGAACAAGAGCATAAGCTCTGAGATGAAAGCCTTCCTTGAAAGGATCAGTACAATACAGCTCAAGGGAAGAATCGGATCAGCATTTGGTTCCTATGGTTGGAGCGGAGAAGCTCCCAGTCTTCTCATGGAAAGAATGAGACAGTTCGGTATGCAGCTTCACTTCCCCCCAATTCGGGTCAAACGTCAACTAGATGAGAACAGCTCAAAAGAGTGCCATGAATGGGGGAAAACGGTAGCAGAACAAATTGCCAAGCACCTCTGAGTCTACGCTTCTAGTCTCTGATCTCAGCGCATATCGGAGTCTCCTAATTGGCGTAGCCATCCAGTTACAGTATTGGCAACTCCTTCGGGAATACTTATAATGAGCGATGAGTAGGCTTGCGTCCGAAGAGGCCTAATGGGTATTCAACAGACCATATCTTCCAGGATTGGCAGTTACCTATCTTTTGATAAGAATCTCAGAGTTCTCCTTTATACCAGCCTCATCATGAACCTCGGCGACAATCTGTGGGTACCCTTGCTTGGTCTTTACATCACGAACAGTCTGGGCGTTGCTACCATAGCGTATGGTCTTATGAACACCGTTCAAGGGCTGGTCTCCAGCCTAACGGTGCTTCCCTCCGGCTTTCTATCTGATAGGTTTGGAAGAAAGAATGTGATCCTACTCTCATACGTATTCTCAATCTCAACCTTGGTAGCTCTTATCCTAGTAAGGGAACTGCCTATGTTATTCCTCATATCGATTCTAAGAGGTTTAACCCTGGCCTTCATGGAACCCTCTAAGAGCGCATACATCATAGATGTTGTCTCGGAAGACAAACGGGGCATATCCTTTGCAACATTCTCTCTCTTCCAGAGTGTTTCGACTGTTGTAGCTACATCAGTTGCAGGGGCTATTGCCAACGCGATCGGGTTTATATGGGTATTCAGCCTCGGTTTACTGCTTGAAACATTGGTTCTCATCCTAACCTTCGCCTACCTCAAAGAGTCTCTGCAGAAAGTCGTAGACGACGTAAAGAGCAAAGAAGAATCTTTCTATACGCAGTTCAGAAATTGTGTAAGGATTCTTAGAAGTCCTTTACTGCTGGCCATATTATTTGGGATAGTATTCCATCAAATAGGACTGGGTATACAGAACCCCTACATCACGATCTACGCTGGTAACATTCTCTTGTTTTCTCTGCCAACCATAGGTCTGATTCTGGGGCTTGAACAGCTAGGTATACTCTTAGGCCATTTTCCAAGCGGGAGACTCGTTGACAAATACGGAGGCGAAATATCATTCGCCTTCCACATAGTTGCCACATCTCCTCTAATGATACTCTACACGGTTGCAGGTAATGCCGCATTAGCAGGTTCAACGCTCTTCTTGTGGGGTCTCACTTTTGGCTTGGACAGCGTGAGTAGACAGAAACTCATTCCAAAATACGCGTCCGGATCAGGTGTAGCATCCGCTTTTGGAATGATAAGTCTCATTTCTGGTCTCATGTCATTGGTCTCTCCTACGATAGGAGGCTGGATCTGGACAAGTTATTCGCCTCAGGCAGTCTTTTACACCTCAGCTGCAGTGAATGTGTTCGGGTCTGTTCCTCTCTTCCTGCTTTGGTACCGAAACCGGAACAGGACACGATAATGTTCTGTAGAAGAACGCGCAATCTGCGGCAAATCACTTAGATGCTACAGTCTAATAGACTCAGAGGTCCTACATGGAAGCTCTACGGATTGTCCAAGTCGAAGGATAGCCTCTTCCTTTTATCTAGTCCCTTTGTCATCTCCAAGACGCCTCTGACGATTATTGGCAAAGCTATGGTAGAATCACAGTAGCAAGCCACATATCTTCCCTCTTTCCTCTCTTTCCCCCAACTCATTCCTTCACGGAAGGTGCAGCCTGAAAGTCCTCCCCATTCAGGTCTATCAGTGGTTATCTGGAACCCGTAGTCATGGCCTGAATCAGGGACGCCGAACATGTCTTGAAGGTACGCTGTCTGCTGAATATAGTTCTTCGGAACACCACCCCCGATGTATATGACGCCGCTCCTCTTGGATGCCTTCTTTATCTTGAAAATCTCAACGTTGTCCGCTATCTGATCCATGACTAGGGACTTCCTTTTCTCTTCAATAGCGTGGAATCGATGTTGAGTCACAGCTAATCCTAGCGAGCTATCACAGAAGGCTGGAATGAAAATTGGAACACCCATCTTCCAACAATTCCACACAACCGAGTCCTTCTTTGCCTCATCCCCGTTTTCATCAATAAATTTTCCAAGCTCCTTCATGAAACGTCTGGATGAGATGCCAAGATTCTCGGTCTCTGCCAGACTGTCGGCGAGTTTCTCAACCATTCTATCAATAGCGCGGAACTCTTTCTCGTTGGCAAACGTATCGTAAATCCGATCTATTCCGTGTTTGTAGAGCTGAATATCATCGACATCTGGTCTACCGATATAGTGATGAGCTCCAAGAGCTTCCACCGTATCATGGTACATGTTAGCACCAGTACTGACGAGTACGTCCAGCATACTATTCTGTACCAAAAGGGAAAGCACTTTCTTCATTCCAGCAGGCACCATTGCACCTGCCAATCCGACAAAGATAGTGGGTCTTCTTGGGTCTTCCAGCATGGCCTTATAGGTTTCGGCACAGTATGCAAGTGTCCTTGACTGGTACGATGTTCTTTGAAAGGCTGTTAGCATGTCGGAGATTCTCTCCGTCTTTCTAAGATCAATGTGCTCAATCTCTTTGTCAAGATATTTCTCAGCCGTTTCTTCCACCTTCAACTATTTTTCTTGGTTTTCTCTGAAGTGCGCTATATTCTACTGTAGAAGAAACTTGTTAAATATTAGGAATCCCTTTTTCAATCGGAATATTCGGGGCACACTGTGCCTCGGTGTACACTAGTGCTTGTAGTCTCCGATTTGGCCTTTACAAATCCGGAATCGACAATAATAGATTCAAACACATTCTTCAAGACCTCTCACAAAGATTCGGTTCTGAATTTACAGCCCGATTATCGCTACATGCGAATGGGTTACTACGTCTCAATGCAGGCTGAGATAATGGGTTGCCGTGTCATACCCAGCTCTCAGGATAGCCTAGACGCCTACAGACCACCAATTTTTCTTCTGCGAGCCAGCAAGAGAGGATTGAACACGTCACCATACCTCATCTCAGACAATGTCAAAGACATAATGTTTGAAGTCGAGTTCCCAATGATTCTTTTTCCTCTACATCCGGCCTCCAACGGAGGATACAGAGTCGTCAATTCCGAAGGAAGCCTGTACCGCGCAGTCCGGAGCCTTGGAATGAATCAGAAATATCCAGTATGCGCGGAAAACCTATTCGGCACATTAACCTCAGCTAAATGCTTGCTGGGCTCAGCAGACAACGAAGTGGCATCGAAGATTGCTGAAGCAGTATATGATGAATTCAAATTACCAATATGCAGATTGGTTATCCAAGTTCTGGATGGTGAGCCCTACCTCTGCAGTCTATCATATGTTCATTCTGACGAACTCACTCCTGAGGATTTGAAGATCCTCTCTTCTATGATCGGAGCCGTTGAGAAAGACTTTGGTTGAAATAGCGTGTTTTGTTGAATCATACAATTTCATCGACAGTGAAGAAGCAGGTGCGCTTGAGAAGTTTCAGAAAGTTGCTGAAGGTCTTGGGCATTCCTTCGAGTTCATCACTAAGAGAAATCTCCAGCGAATTCCTCTATATGATGCTCTCTTCATAAGAGCGACAACAGATCCTTCGTACACTGCCTATATTGCCTCAAGAATGGCCTATGAGAACGGTCTTCGAGTCCTGGATGATCCTCGCTCCATCCAGATCTGTGGCAACAAGATTCACATGTACAAACTCCTACAGAAAGCAGGCGTCTCGTTTATTCCTACACAATATGTCACAAGAGAAGAACTGAATCAGAAAACGATTGAGAGCATCTTTGATGGACTGGGCAGACCCTTGGTGCTGAAGGCTCCTTACACAAGCTTCTCCAAATATGTTGAGAAAACAGGAAGCGAATACGGATTCAAGCGAATCTGTAAGCGCTTTTTCCGTAGATCAGACGTCGTTGTTGTTCAGAAGTTCATGCCAACGAAATTCGATTGGCGTGTCGGCGTATTAGGAAGCGAAGTCCTCTACGTCTGCAAATATACGATACCAAGCGGCAGATGGAAACATGGCACTAAGATCCGTGGTAGCAGCAGAATTGTCTGGGGAAGCACTCAGACAATCCATCGCAACGAGGCGCCTCAGAAATTAAAGGAATGCGCTGTTTCAGCATGTAATGCAATAGGTGACAGTCTGTTTGGAGTCGATTTGAAGGAAATCAACGGGGATTTCACAGTAGTAGAGGTCAATGACAATCCGAGCATATATGCCGGAGAAAGTCCTTTTCACGCTGTGTCAGCGGAGCCGGCTCTTCGGCGCGATCCACATCCTTGTGCAGACCGCTGATGATCTTGCCCGAAATTTCTTCAGAGAGGTAGAAATTTTTTTTCACCACTGAATCAAGC
>JBGOZA010000070.1:0-6371 GCA_041480025.1 Bathyarchaeia archaeon
ATATGATTCGACCTTCGGCACACTGAAGCAAGAAGTGAAGTATGGTGAAGGATTCATATCTGTAGGTGGCAAGACGCTAAAAGTCCTCAAAGAACGCGATCCAGCAGCCTTGCCATGGAAGGCATTAGGCGTTGATTACGCTTTGGAATCAACAGGACTCTTCACTGATAGGGAACAGGCAGCAAAGCATCTAACGGCAGGAGCGAAGCGCGTTGTAGTATCAGCGCCAGCGAAAAACCCCGACGTTACAGTAGTCTTAGGAGTAAACCAAGAAACATATGACCCAACAAAGCACAAGATCATCTCAATGGCTTCATGCACGACCGGGAGCCTAGCACCTCCACTCAAGGTCCTAAATGACTCATTTGGAGTCGTCAAAGGCTATATGACTACTATTCACTCATACACGAATGATCAGAGAATATTGGACCTACCGCACAGCGATTTGAGGAGAGCAAGAGCAGCAGCCCAATCGATTATTCCAACAACCACAGGTGCTGCAAAAGCTGTCGGTGAAGTGATACCAAGCCTTCAGGGAAAGATGGATGGCAGAGCATTGAGAGTTCCAACCCCAGATGGCTCAATAACAGACATAACGGTTGAATTGAAGGTTGAAGTGACTGCTGAAGAAGTCAACAAAGCCCTGAAAGCTGCTGCAGAAGGCAGGATGAAAGGCGTATTGGGCTATACTGAAGAACCTCTTGTGTCAAGGGACATAATAGGTGATCCGCACAGCGCCATCATAGACGGCGAGTTCTCTCTTGTCGTAGGAGGAAAGAGCAAACTAGTGAAGATCTTCTCCTGGTACGACAACGAATGGGGCTACTCGTCTCGCTTAGTAGACCTTATGAACTATATGTGTTCGAAGGAGACTTAATCTTCCCTTCTTTTCTTTGTTTTTTCGCACTTTGAAATCCTGATTCTCTGCTTCACGATTCTTGTTTTCAGAAATAACTGACAATATGAGATATGCCCTAGAAGAATAGCTTAAGCTCAGAATTTCGTGAGAAGAGCTCATATCTAGAAGATCATATGTCTTCTGGAATTTTCTCCCAAAGAATCGGTGCTGTCGGACGGACAAGAGCCAGCATTCTTTCAGCCATCTCTCTAATTTCCCATTGAGCAGCTGGGTCAAGCCGCATTCTAAGAATATGCATCAGGCTTCTGGCGTTAACAGTTATCATTATGGCAGTCATCTGGCCATTAGGGAGAATGTATCGCGCATCTTCTATGGCAACACCCTGGGAGACAAGCATTTCATAGTCTTTGAACTGTTGTCTATATATTCGTTCGAAGACAGCAAGCAACTCTCTTCGTTTGTTCTCATCTTTGACATATTCCAGTTGAGGCGTAACATAGGAATCTTCTATGTTCTTGAGCCTACCAGAGAGTTGTGAATACGAGGCCAGCCTGTGTCGCACAAGTTGATGAGTTAAGGCTCTTGAGACTCCTTCAACACTGAACCAGTATACCACGTGTTCGAATACGTCGTAGTGTCCCCATATCCTAGCTCCTCTAACAAGCCGTTCAGTCCACCCTTCTTTCTCCTCCAAGGAGTTCCTTATGCCTTCTATCGCTGATATGTCGCGTGTTCGGCGCATAATGGTGGCAATGTACTCATCTGGATCTTTTGGCGAGAAATGAAGTAGATCAATCCGCATCATGGGCACCGCCCTAACTTACAGCAATCGAGAATGTAAACATTTTCGGCTAGAACACCAGACTCGTCCCGAGTCTTTCAGACTCAATTCTTAAGCGCGAGCCACGCCTTGACCGTAGAAGAATACAGACGGCTCTTGGGAAGTGAACGTAAGATGTTCCTCATAGCAGAACATATGTCTTTATGACGTATAGCAGCGACAGATGGGCAGGGTAGTAGATGTAAAAAGCGTATTTTCTGAGAAGACTCCCTGTTTTGCTTGCTTTCTGAACTCTTGTAGCCCCCAGATTTCCGTTCTTGTGCAGGATAATTATGGGCAGTGAAAGCAAGGACAGCAGCTGAATCGGAGACGCGGGTAGGAACACCATATTGAGTAGAACCACCATAAGGATTCCCACCTTTGTATTCTCTCTTAGGAAACGCATCGCTACGATCAACGCAATGCCATAGGCACTGTAATCGAAATTCAAGAATAGTGATAGAACAAAGGAAGCGATCATGAATAGAGGGTTAGTTAGAGACAGAACACCGAACGATAAAGTGAAGAATATGTTCAAAGACTGAAACGGCGAGTAACCAAGAGCGAGATAGAACGGTATCTGAGAGATGACTGCAAAAGCGAAGAGTCTGATGTAATATCTCTTCCGGTTTCTAGTAGTTTCAACACCTAGGACAATCAGGTAACTGAATATTGGAAATGAAAGTCTACCAATGATTCTTAGTAACTCGAATTGTGGAAATAGTTCGAGCGAGCCCGGAAACAGCACAGCTCCTATGTGGTCTATCGTCATTGTGATGATTGCGACCAATTTCAGAATGTCTCTGCCAATATCGTAGCTTCGAGTTTCGTAGTTCGTTTTCATAGTCGGATCATTGCCGAAGTAACCGTCAGTGCTGATTGGCACTCAAATGCTGTCCGCAAATTTAAAGCGCGCGAAAACCGAATGGCTACCAAAATCCCAATTCATCTTCGTGACCATCGAAGATTTATATTTGTTCAATAAGCTGTTTTACAGTGGTTCTTGAAGGAGATCATGAAAATGCCTGATTTTCTAACAATGGACGATTTAGATTTCAGAAACAAAACAGTCTTGGTCAGAGTTGATTTCAATTCACCCATCGATGCAGAAAAGAACATAACGGATGATACGCGAATAAGAATGCACGCGCCAACGATCAAGGAACTTATGAGCAAAGATGCCAAAGTCGTGATTATGGCGCATCAAGGAAGACCCGGTGATCCAGATTACTCAAGCCTACGAAACCATAGCGAGCGCCTAAGCAAGATCATGGACAAACCCGTCAAATATGTTGATGACGTCTATGGGGAAAAGGCAGTTAAGGCCATCAAAGCCATGAAGCCTGGAGAAGCTATACTTCTACAGAATGTCAGAGACATCCCAGACGAGTTGGCCAAGAAAACCCCAGAGGAATTTGCCAAATCACTTTTCATTAAGACTCTAGCCGGATTAGCAGACATATATGTCGATGATGGCTTCGCAGTGGCGCATAGAGCAAATGCGTCACTTGTCGGGTTCCCAGTGCTCTTGCCTGCCGTAGCTGGGAGGGTAATGGAGAAGGAACTAAAGGCTTTGAACAAGGTCAAGAGAGCTGAAGATAAACCATGCATCTACATAATGGGCGGTGCCAAGGCAGAAGATGCAGCAGCAATCTCAGAATATGTTCTAAGCCATGGAACGGCGGATAGTGTTCTTACAGGCGGTGTGATTGGACAACTCTTTCTGCATGCCAAAGGTGTGAACATTGGAGCCTCCAACATACAGTTCCTCGAGAAGAGGGGATTCTTACAATATGTCCCTAAGATTCAGGAATTGTTCAAGAAATACGACGGAAAAATCCTAGTTCCTCAAGATGTGGGAATAGATGTTGATGGAAAAAGGAAAGACCTGACGGTCAAGGAGTTACCAACCAAGTATTCGATGTTTGACATTGGTTCTAAGACAGTTGCTGCATATAGCAAAGTCATAGGTAAGGCCAAGACGATTGTAGTCAGTGGTCCAATGGGCGTGTATGAACGCGACCAGTTCATTTCAGGAACTAAAGGAGTATTTGAAGCAGTGGCCAACAGTAAAGCTTTCTCAGTGGTTGGTGGCGGCAACACTATTGAGGCTGTTGAGAAACTAGGATTGTCGAAGAAAGTGAGTTATATCAGTACCGGCGGTGGTGCACTTATGGAGTTTTTGACTGGAAAGACTCTGCCTGGAGTCGAAGCGTTGGAGAAGGCTGCTAAGAAATAGTCAACTCCAATTCCATCTTTTTTCGTTAACCTTATAGATGGTTCTCTTAGTCTTTCATTTGGTCTTGATGGCTGCGGATAGGGATAACAAGATTTCTGTCAAGCAAGTTGAGCACCTTGCAGAGTTGGCCAAGATAGAGTTGACTGAAGAAGAGAAAGATGTGTTCACAGTACAATTGAACGCGGTACTTGAATATTTCAAGATTCTCGATGAAGCGGACACAAAGGACATTCATCCGATACTTAGCGTATTGGAACTCAAGAATGTCTGGAGGGATGATACTCCCAGACCGAGTCTAGCGGTTGAAGAGGTACTTGAAGGTGTTCCACGAAAAGAGAAGAACTACATTAGGTCGCCAAGAATAGCGTGATTGATATGCCCAAGTTTCTTGTGACCTCCGCAAGAGAAACTGTTGAAAAGATAAGATCGGGTGAACTCTCTGCAGAAAACGTCCTCGATGAGTCTTTGGCTAGAATAAGAGACAAAGACGAAGATGTGCACGCCTTTGTTACGATACTGGAAGAGAAAGCACGAGCTAAGGCCAAGCAGATAGATCATAGAGCTAAGAGAGGAGAGCCTCTAGGCAGACTAGCAGGCGTTACGATCGCCATCAAAGACAATCTTTGCACCAAAGGCACGAACACAACGTGTTCTTCAAGAATGCTTCAGGTTTTCAAGCCGACTTACAACGCCACCGTTGTTGAAAGACTGGAGAAAGAAGATGCCATAATTGTTGGAAAGACCAACATGGATGAGTTCGCTATGGGAACGTCAACTGAATCCAGTTTCTTCGGGGCGACTAGGAACCCTTGGAACATAGAATATGTCCCGGGAGGATCTTCTGGTGGGAGTGCAGCAGCTGTTGCGTCTCATGAGACTTTGCTCGCTCTTGGTTCTGACACTGGCGGTTCAGTGAGATGCCCAGCCAGTTTCTGCTCAGTAGTGGGCCTGAAACCAACATATGGATTGGTAAGCAGGTACGGTCTTATCGCCTATGCCAATAGTTTGGAGCAAATAGGTCCCTTTGCCAGGAACATCCGTGATTGTGCGCTCTTGCTCGACGTTATATCTGGCTACGATCCGCTGGATTCAACATCATCAGCTGCTCCAGTAATTAACTATCTCAAGAATTCTGAGCAGCCTGTAAGAGATCTACGTATCGGAGTCCCAAAGGAGTTCTTTGGAGAGGGTGTGGACCCAAGAGTTGAAAAAGAGGTAAGAAAGGGAATAGACCGAATTGAGGAAGCAGGAGGAACGATACTTGAAGTTTCGCTTCCTTCACTACGTTATGCACTTGCTGCTTACTACGTCGTTGCTATGTCCGAGGCGAGTTCAAACCTAGCCAAGTATGATGGATTGAGATATGGTCACACGCATCCAGAACCAGGGGATGATTGGAACTCCTTCTTTTCTCGTAACAGGAGAGAAGGCTTTGGTCCTGAGGTCAGACGAAGAATCATTCTCGGAACATATGCGCTCTCAGCAGGTTACTATGACCGCTACTACATCAAAGCGCTTCAAGTGAGGGCACTAATCAGAAAAGACTTCGACGAAGCCTTCAAGAAATGCGATGTCCTAGCAGGACCGACAATGCCAGTCCTTCCCTTCAAACTAGGAGAGAAACTAAGCGACCCTCTGGCGCTGTACATGTGCGACATCTTGACGGTTCCTGCAAATCTGGTTGGCTGTCCAGCAATATCGGTCCCATGTACTATCATAGATAATCTCCCTATAGGACTCCAATTGCTTGCACCATACTTCAGAGAAGATCTACTGTTTAGGACAGGCAGCGTCGCCGCGAGAAAACTTCCGAAGGGGTTGGAAAGTTGACACTTGATCAAGGATACAAGATCAAGATTGGTCTGGAGATACATTGTCAGCTTACCAATCTTAAGACAAAACTATTCTGCAACTGCTCAGCGGACTATAGACGAGACCCACCAAACACCCATCTTTGCCCAACATGCTCAGGCCAACCTGGTTCACTCCCCGTGACAAACGGACGCGCCATAGAGGATGCAACTATGGTTGCTTTGGCATTGGGCAGCAAAATAGAGGCACTGAACTACTTCTACAGAAAGAACTACTTCTACCCCGACATGCCCAAGAACTTCCAGATAAGCCAATACGACAAAGCAGGAGCGGTGCCGTTTGCAGTCAAAGGCATCGTCAGAACAAAGCTTGGCAACTCTTACAAAGATGTCAGCATCACTCGCATTCAAATTGAAGAGGACCCTGGAAAACTATCCTACTTAGGAACTATAGATACGTCGCCTTATTCACTAGTCGACTACAACCGTGCTGGAATCGGACTTCTGGAAATAGTCACCGACCCGGTCTTAGAGTCACCTCAGGAAGCTAGACTTCTGCTCCAAAAACTCCGCTCAATTCTTGAGCATCTGAACGTATCAGATGGCGGATTGGAAGGAGCGATGAGATGCGACGCAAATATC
>JBGOZA010000071.1:0-6308 GCA_041480025.1 Bathyarchaeia archaeon
AAAACAGCATCAAGATAAGAGATGCCAAGAAGCTTCCAAAGACATTGAAAGAGCAGTCTTACAAACCTTCTCTGAAGGTATAAAGACAAGAGACCTAGGTGGCTCTTCAAAGACAGATGAATTCGGAGACGCTGTAGCCAGAAGGCTGATCTCATAGATGGACAGCATCAACAAAATCAGAATACTGGATACAACTCTTAGAGATGGAGAACAGACGCCAGGGGCCGCCTTAAATCCTGAAAAGAAACTCATAATAGCACGTCAACTGGACCGCTTAGGCATCGATGCTATAGAGGCAGGTACACCCATCACATCTAAAGGCGAACTTGAAGGCGTCAAACTCATAGTTGACGAAGGCCTAAAAGCCGAGATCTATGGCCTTGCCAGAGTAATAAAAGGAGATGTCGACGCACTCGCCGAAACAAGGGCCAAATACGCGCATCTTTTCATAGCTACTTCAGACCTACACCTAAAGCACAAGTTGCATATGACCCGTGCGGAAGCAATTGAAAAGTCTCTCGAAGCCATCGAATATGCCAAATCAAGAGGACTCAGAGTAGAATTCTCAGCTGAAGACGCTACAAGAACAGATCCACTGTATCTAAGAGAAATACTCAAAGCTGTCGAAGAGGCTGGCGTCATCCGGATAAATATCCCAGATACCGTCGGCATTATGACACCAGCAAAGATGTCAACTCTCATAGGTGAACTGCACTCTTTCCTGAAAGTTCCTCTGAGTGTTCACTGCCACAACGACTTCGGCATGGCAGTCGCCAATACGTTAGCAGGACTTGAGGCTGGTGCAGAACAAGCACATGCTACGATAAACGGGCTTGGAGAAAGAGCTGGAAACGCCTCCCTTGAAGAAATTGTCATGGCTCTGAATCTTCTCTATAAGAAGGAAACAAAAATAAACTATCAACTGCTACTTCAGACATCGCAACTGGTTTCGAAACTCACTGGCATCAATGTGCAGCCTAACAAAGCAGTTGTCGGAGACAACGCATTCACTCATGTTTCCGGAATTCACGTCCATGGACTTGTAGAGCAGCCTCTAACCTACGAACCCATACCACCTGATCTAGTTGGTGCTCATAGAAGATTCACCGCAGGGAAACATGCTGGGAGTCACGGGATTAGAGCAGAACTTGAAGAAATGGGCGTCTACCCCAGCGAAGAGCAGCTGAGGATAATAGTGGCCAAAGTCAAGGACCTTGGCGACAAAGGCAAATCAGTAACAGATTCTGAGCTTATGACAATAGCTGGCGAGATCTTAGGAACCCCAACGGGTAAGGAAGAGCGCCCCGTTGAACTTGGAGAACTAGCAGTCATGACAGGAACTAACCTCACTCCAACAGCTTCCGTTAGATTGGTTATTGACAAGAAAACTTTCTCATCTGCGGAGATAGGGGTTGGACCCGTAGACGCAGCGATGCGGGCCATTCAGACTGTAACAATGGATCTAATAAACGTAAAAATGAAGGAATATCGTATAGAAGCCCTCACAGGTGGCTCAGACGCCGTAGCTGAAGTCGTTATCCGGGTAGAGGACAAAGAAGGCAACGAGGTCTCCGCAAGAGCCGCGAATGAAGATATTGTTAAGGCAAGTGTTGATGCTATGATTCTTGGAATAAACCGGTTACTGTTGAAGAGCAGAACTGCGCCAAAGAACAGCTGACAGAAGCAAGCAGGATGCTGAACATGAAGATCGCAGGGGCGCAGATGAATCCGTGGATTCTTGAAAAAGAAAGAAATCTAGAGAAATGCCTCGACAACACCCGTATCGCCAGTAAGGCAGGCGCCGAACTCGTGGTGTTTCCTGAATGCGCCTTGACGGGTTACTGCTTCACAGGTCGCAATGAAGCATTAACTATGGCTGAGACGGTTCCTGGATGGAGCACCCGGACGATATCTGCACTATGCAGAGAACTGGAAATCTATGTTGCAGTAGGGCTTCTGGAGAAAGCTCGTGACAAGCTTTACAACACGGCTGCCTTTCTTGGACCTGAAGGATTGGTTGGGAAATATAGAAAGACCCATCTTCCATATTTGGGCGTAGACCGATTCGCTGATCATGGCAACAAACCATATCAGACATACTCAACTCCCATCGGGAATATCGGGTTGAACATATGTTTTGATCTGCGTTTCCCAGAGCCGTCAAGAGTAATGGCCTTGAAGGGAGCAGAAATAATAGTGCTACCAACGAATTGGCCAGAAGGAGCAGAGAACTCACCTGAGCTTTATGTTAACACTAGGGCTTCTGAGAATAGAGTCAACTATATTGCCGTGAACAGAGTTGGAAGCGAGAGAGGTTTCAAATTTATCGGACGCAGCAAGATCGTCGACCCTGATGGGAAAACGCTCGTTCAGGCTAGCAATAACAATGAGGAGATCATCTACGCGGATGTAGACCTTCACGCCACAAGGAACAAGAGAGTTATTATCCGCGCGGGGGAATATGAACTCCCTCTTTGGGATGAACGTAGACCCGAACTCTATGGCATTATCGCCCGTCGATAATGCGTGCACACCTATTCCCTGCCAAGCACTTGTTGCACCGCAACTCTAATCTTTTAAACTAGACAAACTGACTACCACATTACTGCCACCTTCGGAGGGTTAGAGATGCCTCGAAACATCAAGAATACAGGCAACAAAGTATTCGATGCCCTAGCTGCACCTCTGCGGCTCGAAATCCTGCGCCTCGTCTATTCTCAGGGACCTCTCAGTTACAGCGAGATAATGAGCCGCCTAAACATGAATCCAAATCGCGATGCAGGAAAATTCGCTTACCACCTTAAGAAACTCAACAATGCTGGAATCCTAGCCACTGATGAGCAGAAGAAGTACACTTTCACACCTCTGGGCAACCTGATGATTGAGGTCACTCAGAATGTTGAAGAAGAATCACTGAAACAGCGCAGACAACTGCTCGTTCGCACCAGTCGCCTAGCAATGGAAGTATTCGACCGTAACAAAATCGTCAGGGCTCTCATGCGTGAGGCAGGCGTTCCTTCACAGCTGGCCAGAAGGATAGCTGAAGAATCTGAAGAACGTTTGCTCAAACTAGACACGTTATACCTAACAGCGCCCCTGATTCGAGAATTTGTAAATTCTATCCTAGTTGAGAAAGGATTGCACGAGTACAGGCATCGTCTTACCCGTCTCGGCTTGCCAGTCTATGATGTCACTCAGACAATAAAGCAGGCTAGAACAACAAAGTCGGGAATCCGGGGAATAGGTGACTTAATGGCCAAGAACGTCTTGACCGAATATGTTCTTCTAAATGCTCTACCCAGAAGAGTAGCTGATGCTCATCTTGACAGCACACTGCATTTGAAAGATGTTGACGACTGGATTCTTAGACCCCAGAGTATACAACATGATTTGCGGCCCCTATTGCGTGAAGGCTTCGTAATGGGTAAAAACGCAACATACATGTTGAGCCTTGGACCGCCTCGAAACCTTTCATCAGCGCTTGGCATTATTGATTCAGTTCTGTCTACTTGTGCTCAGGAGGTTTCGTGTGAACAAACAATTCCTCACTTTAACACCTTTCTGGCACCATATGTCCAAGGAATGAGTGATGAGGAACTGAAAAACAGCGTTAAGCAGTTTGTTGTGCATCTGAATCAACTATCGTCGAGTTCTATTAGATCATCTTTGTCTTTGTGTCTTGATATTACGTCTCCAGCGAATCTTGAACAGATGGTCGCTGTACAGCCAGAAGTGAAAGTGGATTCATATGGAAGCTTCACTGAAGAGGCAAACAGAATTACGAGTGCCTTGATCGACTTCTTAGTTAATAATGATGGAAATGTACCAGTCCTGAACCCTCACTTCATCTTCAATATTACTAGGAAGAGCCTGAGTGACGGGGAAACTCAGTACATCGTGAAACAAGCTCATGATTTAGCTTCCAAGACGGGGACACCCATATTTGCCAATCTCTCTCCCAGCTGGCAGAATAGTGCAAGTTACATGTCAGATGGGACTAGACTCGCAGCAGACTGGAGAAAGGATTGGGAGCTTGACACAGTAAGGACAGGTACTTTGGGGACTGTTGGAGTCAACCTTCCTCGGATAGTCTATGAGTCAAAGGGCAACGACTCCAAGCTTAGGAATATCTTATCCGAACGCCTCTCACTTGCGACTGAAGCTTTGAGGATAAAAGCCAATTCAATCGAGAGTTTCTTCTCCAATAGACTGCTTTCATTCATTTCCCATTCTGTGGCGGATGAGAGTTACTTTAGGCTTAAGAACGCTCAATTTCTCGTGAGCTTAGTAGGTCTCAATGAGGCAACCAAATCCTGGACAGGAAAACAGATTCATGAGGGAGAAGAGGCTTCTGGATTCGCATCAAAGGTTCTCAACCAGCTTTCTGATGAAGCTGGAAAACTTTCACAGAAGACTGACGACCGAATAGCGTTGACATATGGAATTCTTGATGAGTCACCGCAACGGATGGCAGAAATGGACGTTGAACGACATGGATGGGGTATCGTGAACGCCCAAGGCTCACGGGACGCACCATATTATACTGACATGACTGTTTCCCCTCTTGGAGCAGATATTAGTCTTCAAGAACGCTTACGCCTTGAGAGCACTTTCCAACCAATGGCGCTAGGCGGTCATTTCTTACCAATAGAGTTGAGTGAGCCACTGCAAGATCCCGAATCCTTACTTGCACTAACCAAAGACATAGTTGGAAGCTACAACATTGGTGCATATGCTTTCACCAGAACCTATGGCTACTGCTACAACTGCAAGAAAATTCAAGGCGGTCACAACCAGAAGTGCTCAAGCTGCGGAACAGAAGAAGCATATGTAACATTCAGCCGTCTATCAAGCGACTATGGTTCTATAGATTATTGGCCAAAGTACAAGTTGAACACTCTTGATTCCCGGAAGAGATATCATATGACCTGAAACGGGCGTTCAAAACATCAAAGAATAGCGCGCGATGGACCGTCTTTACTCATAGTAGATGAGTGCTTCGTCTTCCAGATTCTGATGAAGCTTGTTAACAGCTGTGTAAACTTCCTCTTCTTTCTTAGCACCCGTACAGACTAGTTTGCCACTTGCGAAGAGGAGAATTACGACCTTCGGTTCACCCATTCTATATATCAGACCTGGAAATTGCTCTGGTTCATACATGGTTCGACTAAGGGTAAAAGCGCTCTTTTCCAAATCGATTTTCCCGCCAAGAGAGGCGGAAGCAACAATGTTCTGAACCTTTATCTCAACCGTACCAGTGATGAGAATACCGTTGCTTTTCAGCTCTCGGACAACCTTACGCACAGCTTTTTTGGCTTGATTTTCGGATTTGGCACCTGTACACACCATTTTTCCAGAATTGAAGATCAGGGTTGCTGTCTTAGGTTTCTTAAGTCTGAAGACGAGACCTGGAAACTGTTCAGGGCGGTACTCAACGCTCGGAAAAGTCTTAACAACAGCGTTTAGATCAATAGTCTGTTTCAGAGTGGCAGAAGCCACCACATTCTCGATATTTACTGTCGCTGCTATCTTAGGCATAGAAAACCACTACTTGGACTAATCATAGAAACAGAAAGCCCTTTAACGGGGAATTTACGTTCAAAAGTTTTATTACTGATTTCAGGAGCAATGAGCATAGAAGTCTTAGAGTATTGAAGACACTGCCTTTATAAACTTTATAAAGGGGCCAGAACGAGGAAGCCTTCTTCATAGACAATAGAACGTTTCTGAGATAGCGCGTCAAAGAGTATGCGCGCTCAAGCCACTAGAGCCTTGGTTGCTGGGTGTCGAATTGGCTTGGTCTCTAGCAGGTCAATGGTTTCGCATGTCTCATTCGGTTTCACGGCGATGTCGAATCGCCTACAACGATAGAAACCATTATTAAAAGACCGCAAGCTACACGCGGAACAGTTAGCACAAGTATTCTCTATCTCGACTACGACCATACTTTTTGCTCCAAACAAAGGAATATCATCTCTCCACGACAGAGGCATTTAGATCCTAATACAAAAAACCCAAAAGATTAGTTCTAGGTGATGATGAGATCTGGCCGGTATTTTGGCATTAAACGCCAACTATTATTCTCTACTGACCCATGTTTCTACTGCTTCTGCGACTGCTTTGGATAGGTCGCCTTTTCTTCCGCCAAACCTCTCTGTGGTCTTGAGCCTAAGCTTCTTTTCAAATTCATCCGAGATATCTACACTAATTCGGCCCATTTCAACCACCTGACTCTAATTCATATAATGTTTGTACACGATTCCCACGTGTTACAGGGTCTTCCAATAAGCAAACTGCCATGTGCCATG
>JBGOZA010000072.1:0-6095 GCA_041480025.1 Bathyarchaeia archaeon
AGAAGCCATAGACATCCTTCACTTCTGGCTCCAGCTTTGTCTTGAGCTTGAGATTGATTCTGACGAGATTGTTCAGCTCTACAAGAGAAAAATGGAAAAGAACATCTCTAGACAAAAGGAAGGGTACTGATGATGGTCTAGGAATAGATGGCGTCCATAGTCTATTTGTGAGTATATTGGGAGAAAATTGTATCCGATTCTACTTCCAGGAATGGAACAACAAGGCGTTGTGGATTAACCTCAAGCTTTTCTGCGAAAGACACTTCATCCTTGTAGGGATCATACACCGCGTACTTTCCCCTGACTTGTTCGTCTTGCTCCGCGAAATAGACAGAGCCTTCGACTGGGCTCAGAGCATGGATGAAGTAGACCTCCTTTCCACCAACCGCTGTGTGATGGAGGAAATGTGCTTCAGAGAGTGCTGCAAATCTTACTAGGTCTGCTAGATTCTTGAACTTCATGAAATTCAACTTGTGTGGTCCCACCGATATGTTCTGGCAACGGATTTCTTGGCTACACGGGATATCCGTTTTCTCGTCATCAAGTAGTCAACCCGTCCCTATCAAGTTTGTCACAGATCGCTCGCATCAGGCTGATTAGATGATGTGCAAAAGAAGGACAATGTGTTCAGTCACTCTTGCAACTCTATTTCTGAAGCGAGCCTATCAACCACGCTGCTGCGATATAGAAAAGTGGAATTGCACTCGTGATCTGTCCAATCTGAAAAATCTTTATTGAGAAGACGGTCATTAGAATCGCTGAGACCAGCTCCACTTTGTTCCTTCTTATGATCTGACCGAATCCTAGATCGCTTGTTATCTCGTGCTTCTTCGTGGATTTCGTAATCCCATATTTGCGGGTTCTCTCGAACACAAGTCTCTTCCCAGTAAATCCTTCTATGGCGCCTTTCGCGTTGGCGAATAGGTTGGCTGTGACCATTGTCAATGTGAGAGGTATGGTGATTAGTTTTCTTCCCACTCTTTCTCCACTCCGAAAGACAGCCATTATCACAGGCAACTGGGCTCCGAAGGACATAGCCGCCATGAACCCTGAGAATGCCGGAGTGCCTAACCAAAGACCAAGAGTAGCCTCTGGTTCAAAGGCAGCTGCTAGTGCCCAAAGCACTATGGCAGCCAAGGCAATGATATGAGTCACAGGAGTAGAGAGGAAGATCAATGTTTCCATCTTCTGGAAAGTGGACAGCTTGGGGGTTCTTATGACGGATCTCCAAAGCTTTCTGAAGGATTGAGCGAATCCCGCGGTCCATCTTTTCTGCTGAGCCTTTAAGGCCGTCAATGACGGTGGTAACTCAATCAGGCATGTAGGATTGTGTAAGTAGATGCTCTTCCACCCATCTATCTGAACCCGATATGAAAGTTCAATATCTTCAGTTATGACCGTCTCGTCCCATCCGTATTTGTCGAGGACAGCTTTACGCCACATTCCTGCCTTTCCACTGAAGTTGGGGAGAAGATTATACCAGTTCTTGGCTGGTTGTTCCACAAGATAATGCATATCTCTTTCAACTGCGCTAGACTCAGTTACCCAGTTGAACCATCTGTCCGAGTAGTCACATTTTGTCTGAACAAAAGCGAGTTTCTCATCCTCGCTGAAAAGTGGGACTAGGTCTTTCAGGAAGTTGCTTGGTGAAATAGTGTCTGCATCAACCACTACGACGTATTCGCCCTTAGCTTGTCTAAGACCGTTGTTTAATGCCCCCGCCTTGTATCCCTTCCGATCAGTTCTGTGAATCAGCTGAATATCGTGGCCTTTTCTTACGTAGCTCTCGACCATCAACTCATCTTCATGCAGAAGATCTCTGTCGGTCGAGTCGTCGAGCAACTGCACCTGTATCTTGTCTTTGGGATAATCAAGGCTTATGACATTATCCAATACTTTTCCAACAATCGAATCCTCATTGTAGACCGGTATTTGGACGGTCACTACTGGTAGCTGGTCAGGCAAAGGTGGATCAATATCCCTCGTTCTTCCACTGATGATTCTCTTTGCAGTCATGAGTGCTAGAACGAACATGTTGAAGGCGTAAATGCTTAGAAATGATGAAACAGTCGTTGCAAAGAATGTAAGAACTGGAAATCCCATGATTTTCTTTCTCGCGTGTTAGAACCAGCACCTATTTGATTGGCGGAATAAAAGATTTTCATCGTCAAACGATTGTCTCAAATGTATGTTTGTTCTTGGAACTCATTGTTTGAAGATATCTGTGAATCTGAATTTGCCTCCATGGCTGCCTAGCGCGCTTCTCCAGATGTCTATGCTCTGTATATCAGCGGGAAAAGCGCATAGACTTTTGCGGCCATGACAAGATCGTCTATAGGAACATGTTCATCAGGAGCATGTGCTTGTCCTTCCAAGCCTGCGCCATAGCCGAGGCATGGTATGCCAATTTTCGTTAGTGATGCTGCGTCGGTTCCTCCCGTGAGTATTTTGAATTTCGGCTCGTTCTCAGTCACCGTTCTTACTGCTTTAGATAGTTGTTTTGCGAATTTGGATTTTGGAGATTCGAAATATCCTGTCTGTTCCTGAATGAATTCATGTGTGATTCCCTCGATTCTTGGGCTCTCAATAAGCTTTAGGAGTTGCTTCTTTGTCGCTGCAAAATCTATGCCTGGCGTGAGTCTTATGTCGTAGAAGGCTTCTGCATGGTCTGGAACTACGTTAATCTTTACGCCGCCGTTGAGCATGTTGAGCGCAACCGTGGGATAGTTGTAGAGACGTTTTGTGGTTCTCCGTTGTTCTTCACTCAGTTCCCTGTTTGACAACAGATAGTCGACACTCGTCTTAAGTGCGGGTCTGAGATCTTTTGCAACATTCAGTCTGTAGTTTCTCATTTTCTCAATGTGAGGAGTTATTGCCATGATTTTGTCGAGGGCATTATCTCCTAGATGTGGAGTGCTTCCATGTGCTGTTCTACCTGTGGCCTTGATCTTTGTCCATAACATTCCTTTGCAGCCGGCATCGATGAATGGTTTGGAGCGAGTGCTACCAGAAGAGTCTCCGATGATGCAGCAATCACCTCTGATCATGTTCTCTTTGCTTAGCCATTCCGCGCCATCGCCTCCTCCCACTTCTTCGTCACAAGTAAACCAGAAGTCAGTGTTGAATGGGAGTTTTCCAGCCTCTCCTAGAATCCTTGTAGCCACCATGGCAGCAGCGCAATTTCCTTTCATGTCGCTGGTACCTCTGCCGTAAATGAAATCTCCAACAATTTTTCCGCCATAGGGCTCATGTTTCCAGGATGCGGTGTCTCCTTCAGGGACGACATCTAGATGGCCTAGCCAAAGAACTGTGTGGTCATCTGCTCCCTTGATGTGAGCAACAATGTTGGTCTTTCCTTTGGTCCTCTCAAAAATCTTGGTGGGGACTCCATGCTGATCGAAATAACTGCGAATGAATCTAACACATTCTGAGGTGCTGCCTGGAGGATTCGGGGTTGGTATCTTCACCAGTTCTGATGCCAATTCTATGATCTCGTTCCTTGCAGATTCAGTCTTCTCAAGTACACTCAGTTTCTTCAGCTTGAAAACCTCCAAGATAAGATGCAGTTGATATTCTTCTGATATGCGAATAAAGCTTTCACCTATTCGCTCAGGCTTAAGCGAAGAAGGCAGAGTCAGTTAAATATACATAGCCATATTGCTTCTCTAGAGTCAGGTGATATACATGTCCATATTAGGTCTGGCACATTTCATGATTCAGGCAAAGGATCTGAAAGCAACGCTACACTTCTACAACAAGATTATGGGGATGCCCTTGGTGCAACTGAGAGGAACTGAAGAGAATCCCCAATTCCTGATGTTCAGAGATATTGAGATAACGGCTAGAAAAGACACCACTTCGATCCCGAGTCCGGACGCTTCTTCGATAAGTCACATCGCTTTTCATGTTGACAACATAGAAGAAGTTGTCGAGAAAATGAAGAAGAGAGGTGCCGAGTTCTTTACCACAATAAACATGACCAAAGAAGGTGTGAAATTGGCGATGTGTAGAGACCCAGATGGCAACAAGATAGAAGTCACAGATGCTCCGCACCTTTGAGTCTCCTCATTGATTGAGAGTAGCCCCGTAGGAAAGTGACAACATTATTGGCAGCTTTCTCTCGGTTGCCTTTTCTTTTCCATAGGCATAGTTGAGTGGCGCTCGCTAAAGCGTTCTTCATCTGGTTTTTCGGTCCAGGAGAAGACCTAGCGCATGCTACCGCATTCCTATTTCAGACGCGAAATACCTAAAAGCGACTCTCCATGTAGCAAGGGGCGCGTTCGGAGCACTAGGTTAAGGAAAGAATCATGAGAAACAGCCAGGCCGCTCTTACAGCGATGATTGTTGGTGTTTTGGTTTTTGGGATAAAACTGCTTGCGTATTCTATCTCAAACTCAGTAGCTTTGCTGTCCGATGCGCTCGAGTCCATCGTAAACATAGCCGCCTCAGGGCTAATGCTGTTCGCTGTATATGTTTCCGAGAAACCGGCTGATGAGAATCATGACTATGGCCACCAGAAGATCGAGGAGATATCTCGGATGCTTGAAGGCCTCTTCATAGTGGCTGCGGCACTTCTGATCGTCTATGCTGCATCAAAAAGACTCTCTGAGCCTGCCAATCTGTTTCAGGTTAATCTGGCCATTGGGGTTTCAATTTTGGCTACAGGAATAAATGCTGCTCTCTCATACTTTCTAGGTCACATTGCTAGGAAAAGCGGGTCAGCAGCTCTTGAAGGTGATTCGAAACACCTGTTATCAGATGTGCTGTCTTCTTTCGGTGTCTGGATTGGCCTTTTTGTTTCGCAGTTGACAGGATGGAGCGTATTGGATCCCCTTCTTGCATTCTTGGTTGCAGTCATAATAGCCAGAATCGGTATAGCCTTGATGGTGAAGTCTTCACAGAGCCTCATGGAACAGTCATGTGATGAAGAGGAAAGAAGAATTGAGGACATCTTTCTGCGTCACAAATCGCGGTTTGTGGATTTCCACGACATGAAGACCCGGAGAAACGGGAATCAAGTCTTTGCAGAACTGCATCTTGTGGTTGATAGTCATATGAGCGTCAAAGATGCTCACGACTTCACCGATCATTTAGAAGAAGACATTGAGAAAGAGTTGCCGGGTACGAAGATGACGATTCACATTGAATCAAAGTGAACCTAATGCGCCAGCTGCCTGAGATGTGGGGGTAGTGCCCCGCATTCTGAACTTCATTTACAAAAGGCGTTATTCAAGTCGGATTTGAAGGCGTAGGCGCGCGCTTTGACTTCTATATTTTCTTTTTATATTCTATTAGATATTTTTCCATTCATATTCTATCAATAATTGATTATTATGATGTCATTATCTAAAATTGAAGACGTGATTCTTATGATTTATTTAAAGCTGAGAAAGATAAATGGACGCAAAGATAGAAACACATCACTTAATATAGCGCGCGCTGGTTTTTCTAGGAAGAGCGTGTATGATTTGAGTGAAGGCACAGTTGATCGAAGTCGACCTCAGCCTGTTGATGTCAAAATCGGCGAATTGACCCCAGATTCCAAAGCGGTAAACGTAACTGCAAAGGTAGTGTCTAAGGGCGAAGTGCGAAGCAATACGAGCGGGCGAGATTTTACGACGCATAGAGTTGTAGATGCGTTGGTCGGGGATGAAACCGGTTGTATTTACTTGAACCTCTGGGACGATAACATCGAAAAAATCAAAGAAGGCGACACTCTTAACATCAAAAACGGCTACATAAACCTGTTCAGAGGCAACATGCGGCTAAACATAGGCCGGTACGGAAGCTTCGAAACTGTCAAAGAATCTAAAATAGAAGAAGTGAATACTGAAAACAACCTAAGCAGCAAACGGTATGAACAGGAAAGGCGCTTCGAGAGATATAGCGGAGGCAGCGCGCGCTCTTTCTGAGTGCGTATCATTGTTAATTGATAGCTACTATTTCATCCCTCGGTATTTAGTGCGCATATAAACAGTTGTAGGAGTGATGTTGGTCTATGGGAAAGCGTAAGATTAAGCAGAAGAATAAAGGAAGAGTTGGGATGTTGAACCCCCATCATAAGAGGTCAAAGATTAGAGGTTGACCTCCAAACC
>JBGOZA010000073.1:0-6073 GCA_041480025.1 Bathyarchaeia archaeon
GCGTAATCAACGCCTAATGCCTTCCATGGCAAGGCTGCTGGATCGCGTTCTTTGAGGACTTTTAGCGTCTTGCCACCTACAGATATGAATCCTTCACCATACTTCACTTCTTGCTTCAGTGTGCCGAAGGTCGAATCATATTTCAGTAGATGTGCAAGGGTTTTGGGGTCAGTGATGTCGTTGACTGCTACTATCTCGAAATTCTTGTTGAAAGCCTTATTCTCCAAAGAGGCTCTATAGAATATTCTGCCAATTCTTCCAAAGCCATTTATGGCAAGTTTCATTGAGAACACTACTCCACGCTAGGATTGATTAGGCGAATATATCAGAGTTTCGTCAGATAATAATCTACGATTCATTGCGTGCTCTGTTGTCAAAGCGCGCGCTCATGTGCTAACAGGTTGTTTGGGTCCGAGTTCACACAATCTCTTGTTTTGGGCCGTCGCATCACGCCATAGTTCTTCGAAAAACATTCTCAGTATGCGCGTGACTGAATCGCTGTTAGTCCAAAGGGCAGTCTCCTCTTGTTTGTCTGCGTTGGCTATGTTTGGCGAATTTACGAATACAATTGCTTCTTCATCTTTGATGACGAAGCGCGAAAGAAACTCTGTTTCTACTACCATGTTGCGTTCCTCTACGTTCAATAACTGTCTAAGACGGAACTCTTCGAGCCCTCCACCAGCTCTAGTAACTTTGTCTCCTGCCATGCTGGTTAGCAATCTGAACTCAATGTCTTTGTTCCGTTTGGCTCTTCGAAATATCGCATCTGTCACATCAGCCTCAAGAGACTGCGCAACGACCTCACTCGCAGTTAGAACAGATACTTCTACGTCAGAGTCATCAATCATCTCAAGAATTCTAGCATAGATATTACCCCTTCCAGCCACAATCTGGAACCTCTGCGGTGGGGCTTCTGAGACTGTGGAGTCCATACACCTCCATCTTGAAAGCATCTCATCCTTGTACTGGTCGAGGTATTTGGCATCTTCAATTCTGGCCTTGATGGATAGATTAAGATACCTTTCGAGTGGAACAGCTGTGAATCGGGCGGGTACCTCTAAGGTGGAATCAACTAGTCCTTTCTCTTCTAGATTCTTCAAAATTCTATAGACTTGAGCCTTGTGAAGCCTCACCTGCCTAGAAAGATCCCCAGCTTTCATGGTCTTCCGCTTGCTAAGCGAGATATAGACCTCTGACTCCCTTTCTGTTAGCCCTAAACCCTTCAAGTCAGAAATTATCAGTTTCTCAAGTTGCTCTCTAGATCCTGGACCGCTCATGTAGGGGCTCTTCCCGTACCCACGTGAGAAGCGGCTTGTTGTGTCCAATTCTGATTCAGTTTCTCTGGAAAGTGGCTTCGGTTCGCATATGAGCCTGCACCTATCAGCAAGAACTGATTCCTCAACCTTTGGATGTAAAACCGGATTAATCGCAGCTTCAGAGCAAGTCATCTTTTCTCAACAAAGCATATCGCATCAAAGAACATAGACTAGTAGATAGATAGACATTGCATAATGCAACCTAGGGGTTGCGTTTGATTGAAGAAATGAGGAAGCTACCAGATACGCATGTTCTGATATAGATTAGCTCGCGCGTATTGATGATAAGTGTGGGGAGTGGAAGAGGATGTTATTTCTTCTGTGCTTCCTCAAGTTGTCTTGGATTTCCAAATCGAGTGAATTTCGCCAGAACTGCTTTGACTGTATCCATTACTCTCGCTGCATCTTGTGGGTATATTCTCGGATCTCTGGAAGTGTCTACAAGCTTCATCAATTCGAATACACTGAAGGTAATGTCTTCGACAACTCTTGGTATATCTCTGGCACCTGAAGTTCTTCTAAATTCGCTTAGAAGTCCAACTACCGATGGGCTCAGGTTAGCTAGTAAGATCATCTCCTTTGTTTCGTTATTTTCTAACTCCTGCGGCTTTTTCTGGTCTTCGCTCATTTTTTCACTTCCTATCTCCTATTTCGTTCCTGGTTCTTGTTTCTCGATATTCTTGTGTGCTTGTTCAACTGCTTTGACTCCGAGTTGCTCAGCTATTGACAGTTTGACTGCGGTCTCAAGAGGCAGCTTGTCCATCAGAGATTTGACATCAATCCCTTTCTCAGCCATCATGTAGAGCATCTGTCCCAAGTCTGCACCTAGTTTAGCACTTACAGGGATTCCCAGAATATTGCTCTCTCCGCTTGTGACTATGCTGATTTTAGCAGATTTCAAGCCTTCACCCAGAGCGGAGAACTGCGCCTTCTTGATGTCTACGTCTGCCCTGATAATCTCAAGTGATAGCCCTGCATCCGTGTATTCTTTCAATGCGAAGGCTTTCTCCTTTGTTCCATCGGCTTCAGCAATCAGCTTCGCTTTAGCCACTTCAGCTTCAGCAAAGCCAGTCTTTCTCGCAGCTTCAGCGTCTCCATCAGCCTTTCTCTTGACTGCTTCAGAGTCTCCTTTGGCTTGTTCAATTTTGGCTTGTGCACCCACCTGAGCTATTCCGACTTCAATGACTCTCTGAGCCTCAACTTTCTGTCTGTTAGCCTCCATCTCCACCTCAGCAATCTTCTGCGTTGCTTCCTGCTGTGACTGACCAACTCTCTGATCTTTCTGAATCTGCCTTATCCTGAATAGCTCTTCATTTTCCGCCTTTGCTATCTCGGTTTCCTTGTTGGCCAGTGATTCCACTATGCTGGCACCTTTCTGGTTATCCGCCACTTGTTTTCGAGTTTCAGAACTGATTAGTGAAGCCTGTCTCTGTTCCAGGTCTCTGATGACTGTATAATTCTCAATGTCTCTGAAGTGTATGACCTCCAGATCGACCAGCTGAATTCCCCAATCCTTCAGAGGCTCATTGACTCTTTTTTTGACTTCTTGAGAAAAAGCGTCACGATGCCTCATTATTTCGTATACTTCCATACTCATCGAAGCGTTTCTCGTAATTGCCTCTATCAGGTTGCTGACTTCTGCTTCCATTCTTGGAAAACCTGCTCGTCCTTCCTGCGCCTCAATCCTCCCCAGCTTCTCTGCCGCAAGGAGAGGGTCTACAACGCTCAAATAACAGATAGCGTCACCTGAGAACTTCGCCATGAGTTGGTCACGTAAAGGTACGCCATCAATCTTGATCTTTATGTTCTCCAAAGGTATGACAATTCGGCGCTGTGACATAGGGATATACCAATAAGCACTTTGAATTTTCCCGCCTTCAGATATTCTAGATGAGAATACTCTTCTACCTTTGCCTCTGGAAACAACAACGTGTGCTTCATGTGGTGGAACTACAACATAACTCCATCTAACAAATGAAATGACAATGATAACTGCTACAACTAGTATCATAATCCCCCATAACACGGGTATGCTCAGTGCTCCAAACATATTCTTTCACTTCTGATTTCTGTTTGTTTGACTGAGTTTGATGCTCCACTATTGTTTCACTCTCAGTTACTCGATATGAATGTGGAGTGGACTCAATCATACAAGATATCTACAATAGTACACGTTTAACTCATTGTTAGTCACAAAAGTGAATGACCATTTCACATCATGGCTGACATGCTGCGCCGAAACAGGACAAAATGATGGTCAGTCTTTTGCAGCGTTGAACATCTTGCGAAGTTCTTTAAGTTTGGTCACGTCTCTTAATTAGAGGATTTTCTTGGCAGAAACCGTTGCTACTGGACGCATACACATTCCAATTACCGACCTCTCGGTTTCTGAATGTGTTAACATTTTGACTAGTCCAATCAGATGGCAGATAGTTCGACTCTTGGATTCAGAGCCAATGGATGTTGAGCTTATCTCTACTATGCTGTACCGAAAAGGTGTCACAAAGAGACCGATCAGTCGACAGGCCATTGAGAAACATATTCAGCAGTTGACAAAGATAGGCGTGATAGTGAAAAGGCCAGGTGTTAAGAGAGAGGATGTTGAAGGCCTCACTTCTCTGATGGAGAGAGAAGAGATATCGAGGGCAAGAGATCTGCCTGTATCTCTCTATGAAGTCGTGCCTGAAGGAATAGAGACAGTGCTCAGATCACTTGACACGCTAGGGAACTATCGGGTAAAAGTTGAGCTAGAACCTAAGGTTGAGAGAGTTAGAGGGGACTATGAGGAGTTTGTTAAGACCTTCTACAGGATAAGAGTCTTGAGTGGTGAAGATGCGGGGCGACTATTCAGACTCAAAAAGGACACAGTTCAGATTGGGAGGATTGACCCCAAAGCAGCGAAGAAATATGATCCACAGAATGACATAGCTGTCTCCTCAAAGTATGTAGCTGTGAGTCGAGTTTGGAGACCTCATGCGAGACTGACACGTCAGGATCAAGAATGGTTCATAGAACACTGCGAAGGCACCAATGGAACATATCTGGAAAGCAGAAGACTTGAGAAAAACATCAGAGAACGACTTGAAGACCGAAATGTGATCCAATTGGCCACAGGGGAAGGAAGCGTAAAACTAGTCTTCTTGGCACCAGAACTCTCAGCAGAAAAACCGCCAAGCGCGCGCTAGAGCAAGTAAAGATTAGTGGCGGGCGCTTTGCTTTCATGATTCTCCGTTTCCCACATAGCTGGCGGCGTACATGTACGTGCTCCATCTTCTCGAGAGGCTGAAAGCACTCCGTCTCTGTCGTTGATAGATGACTATCTCCAAAAAAGGGATGGGCGGTCTCGGGCGTATTCTGAGGACGCTGTTGGCGTTTGTTTCAGGGAATGACTTCGGGCGCCCGAGCGACAGCAGCTTTCGGTTTTCTGACTATAACGTAGACTATCAGTCCAATTATGCCCAGTATGAGACCGATAATCAACCACATTGCACCACTCATACCTCGGGATTCAGCGTCCCGATAGATCCAAACACCGACTGCGACAGCTATGATGAACCAGACAACGACCGGCAAGAGGACAGTAGCAGCGACTAAGCCACCCATGCTCGCACTCATTCTTAATCAACCTCCATAGTCCAAAGCGGGGTCTGCGACACTTAACAACTGGTCAGTCACAAATGTCACTGACTACTCTTGCCGCTAACCAATTATACGTTCACAAAACACGTTATCTCAGCGCGCCTTTAGGACACAGTCAGTGACTGTTGTGACGCACCTTACAGGTGAGCGTTAGTCTTTCGCAGAAGCCAGTGCGAGAGAGATGTTGTCAAATCCTCCCCGTTCATTTGCTAAAGAAACAAGCTCATCACATGCGTTCTGGGGATTGCTGTTTCGGAGTACTATCTGTTTGATCTCTTCATCTCCAACATGAAAGGTAAGCCCATCACAGCAAACGAGTATATGGTCTTCGTCGCTTAGAGGAAGAGAAGTCAGGTCGGGTTGAATCTCACCGTAGTAACCTAGCACCTTGGTCACTATGTTCTTTTGAGGATGATTCCTGGCCTGTTCAACCGTGATTCTTCCGAGGTCCACCAATGTTTGGACATATGAATGATCCTTTGTGACCTGCTTGATTGTTCTCTGGTTAATCACATATACCCTTGAATCACCTACATGGGCAACATGAAGATAGTTGCCATCAATGACCGCCAGGCTCACTGTTGTACCCATCCCTGAGAATTGAGTTCTGTTAAGTGCTAAGTCAAGTATCTCTTTGTTGGCGTGCTGTACTGCTTGGGAAAATGCCTCAAGATAGGTTGATGATTCTATCTTGTCTCCCGTTGCCAGCATTTCCAGTATACTATTCGCAGTGACTGATGCGCCTATGCGACTTGCAATCTCGCCTCCTTCTTGGCCCCCCATTCCGTCCGCGATAAGCAGAAGAATCCGTTTTCGTGCCATCGACTCATACATGCTTGTGACTTCGGCAGCTATGACACTGTCCTCATCCTTTCCTCGTAGTCTACCAATGTGTGTGGAGAATCCGATTCTCCTTTCAGGCGGAGATCTTGTCAGAGCTGTCTTCTTGAGCCTCTGGTTTTCAGTCTCAAGATTACTCTCGTCGGGTTGTAGGTTTGTCAATATCCTAGGCCTCCTTGTAGGTGAAAGTCATATACGGTCCTCTCGTCTGGTTGTACACTATTGCCACAACATCATTGTGTTGAATCTGCTCCTCTGCATGCCCTGTGAGAACCCTA
>JBGOZA010000074.1:0-6044 GCA_041480025.1 Bathyarchaeia archaeon
ATCAGTTGCTGCCATCAGACTTTTTCCAGTGTCAGCTACGTCGTCCACCAGAAGAAGCCTCTTACCTCTCAACTCAGTATTCAAGGGGTATCTGATTGTTGCTTCATCCTTTGTCTTGGCGGTTTCAAGCCAGTGTTCAACTTTCAGGCTTATGAGGTCCGTAATTCCCATGAAATCACATAAAAGACGAGCAGGTACCCAGCCTCCACGAGCTAAGGCAACTATTGTCGTAGGGAAGTAATCTGAATCTTTCACCTTGTTGGCCAGTTGTCTTGAGAGTTCATAAATCTCTTCGAACGTTATGATTCTGCACTTCATTTTCGCAGACAAAGACTCCACCGATAACCGAGGAAAGATTACTGCTGATCAATAAAACGCTTACGTTAAGAAGTCGGTTCCAGGCCGTATCCTATCGCATAATAGGTGAAGCCATATTTCTGAGCCTTTTCTGGGCTTACTAGACGTGCTGCATCCACTATGCACGCTGGTTTTCTCATAAGTTGGGATAAATGTTCAAGTTGAATCTCTCTGAACTGGTCATGACCAACGGCAATCAGTAGGCAATTTGCTCCTTGGACAGCACGTTCAAGGCTGTCTGATGAAGTTAAGCCCATCTCTTTGAGTTCATCTGATTCGAAGAATGGATCATAGACTCTGACCCTTCCCCCACCTTTCTTTAGTCTTCGTATAACTTCGAGAGTAGGAGAATTGCGGGGCTCCTTGACATTTGCCCTGTAGCTTATCCCGAGAACTGTGATGTTTGCACGACCAATCGTTCGCTTCAAATCTTTTAGTGCTTCTTCAACCAACTCAACTGTATGAACAGGCATCTTGTCGTTACGTATGCGGCCTGCTCGGACTAGACGAAGGTCTAATCCAGCTTTTCTAGCAGAAGCAACAAGGAAGTATGGGTTAACAGGGATGCAATGTCCTCCCACCCCAATGCCGGGAAGATGGAGATGACTGAAGGGTTGGCTGTTAGCTGCCTCTCTCACCTCTAAGAAGTCGAGACCCGTTCGCTCACAGAAGAATGCTAGCTCGTTTGCCAAAGCGATGTTCAAATCTCTGTATACGTTCTCGAAGAGTTTCACCGCTTCAGCTGTCCGTATGTTCCGAACCTTAATGATTCCACCTTGAACGATCGTCTCCATAATAGTAGCAGCTGCGGCAAAACTGGGTTCGTCGAGACCACCTACGATTCTGGGGTATGTTCTGATGTCTTTCAGCGCCGTGCCTGACATAGCCCTGATTGGACTGTACGCGAGTAGGAAATCCCTTCCAGCTTTCAGACCAGAATTCCTTTCAATAATGGGCTTTACAATTTCCTCTGTGATTCCAGGCGCCACAGTACTCTCAAGAATAATAATACTCCCTCTTCTAAGTTTGAATCCTATCTCATGCGAAGCTTTCTCAATGGCTGAGTAGTCAGGTTTGTGGCTTGTATCAATACTTGTTGGTACGACTAGAATTATTATGTCGCAGCAGGATGCAGCATCCCGCAAATCGCTTGTCACTGAGAAACTGGACCCAATAAACTTCTCAATTATTGGCTGGATTCCTTTCTCCCCTATTGGACTCTTTCTAGCGTTGAGAAGCTCAATGATTCTTTCATCGACATCAACGCCAATAACTCTTGCACCAGCTTCCAAGAAAAGGCATGCTGTGGGAAGACCCATCCAGCCTAGACCATAGACTCCAACCGTGAGTTTCTGAGAAAGTAGTGAATCATGTAGCTGACCGTCGCCTAAGCTTTGAAGAGCCATCTTGTCTCCCACCGCATTGTTAGCCTGAGTATGGGCAAGAGTCTATAAAAGAAATCTTGTGGAACTGTTATTCCACCGAACGATTTGCTTGCAATGCATTCTGTACAAAGTCGCGTCCAAGAACATTCGCGGTATAGAGGTTTACGAGACTATTCCCGCTTGCCTCACCTGTCAATCGCCCGATTTTGTTGCGAGTGTTTCGCCATTTGAGGTATGTATTACCACTCTTTGACTTGTATATTATTCCTAGAACCTCGAACGCCCGTACGAAAGTTATGTTTCTAATCTTATCAACTGTCTCCTTGTCTTCTGCTTCAACGTATATAGCGCCTTCCTCAGCCTCTCTCTCAGGGAATATTTCTTGGTCTTCTAAGAGCTCATCTGGAATGAATGATCGGCATGTGCTTAGGATCACAAATTCTCGAAAGCTGCTTAGACTACCCGCCGTGTCGATCTTCGTTCTCTTCCACCCCGTTTACTGAATCAACATTGGCTCATATAGACCTTTATCAACCCTGTCAATTACGCGAGTCTCTGAATACTCGGTCTCGAAAGATTCATGGCAGCGCGCGCCAATCCTCTTCTTCCTGACTGTATATCCACGGGAAGAGAGAAATGAAACGCGGAGTGCACCGAATAGTTCGGGTAACTTAGGGTGGGACATATTATGGTCTTCAAATGCTTACTGCTCTGCACGCAAACAAAAACCTTATTCATAACGGATAAGTTATGTGGACAAATCACAAGCTGATACTATTGAGCTTCAATTTTGTGAAATATCTCAAACAGTTGGTGCCGTCTTTCTTCATTATGCTTACGATCGCTTATGGAATGGCCGTTGGCAACACTCTGATTCAGTATGGTGGCCTTATCCTTGTCTTGGGTGGTCAGATGGGATGGCAACTCTACAAGGGTATGAAATCAGGGCCACTCATGGATGCAAACATGAAAGAAGCAAATCGTGCAAAACGGTTGAGGATTCTGCAGACCGTTTCAGACAAAGACGTTCAAACTGCTCGGATGGCGGGCGGCTTATCTGGGCAAATGATGCAGAATGCAGGGATGCTGGGGATGCTTATTGTTCCACTAGCAGTGTTCTTTGGCACAAGTTATGTTATTGGAATGGTTTGGCCTGGGACAGAAGCCTGGAAAAGCTACATGACAGGCTTTCTCCTTTCAATGCCTGTTAGCCTCATCTTTATGCGCCGATCAGGGATGCAGGCTGGTGGGGCACCTCAGACGACGCCCACATCCTACGTTGTCACAGAGCAGGGCATAGTCTTCGACCAGATGGGAAAAAGTCTGATTGTGAAGTTTCCAATAAAGAAGGCTGAGAAAGGAAAACAAGGTAACTGCGTCGAAGTCGAGGGGATAAAAGAGGCAGATCTTATACCCTACAAACTCAAGCTGTATACGGATAATGCCGATGATCTTCTTCGGATTCTGAACCAGCGAATGAAGAAAGACGTGGCAGCCTAACCCTTTTTGTGCCAGACGTCGCGACTAAAGCTTAGACTGCGAGGCATAATGAGTCTGCGACGAATGTTGGGCTTGTATGACTTCGGCTATCGAGTTTGCCTTTTTTCTTCCGATGCCTTCCACCTTCGAAAGTTCAGCAGCGGACGCTGAAAAGATTCTGTTCAGGTTTCCGAAATGTGTCAACATTCTCTCTGCCAGTATAGGTCCGATACCTGGCAGATTGCCGAGGACATTTATGCCAATCTCCTCCGATGTGCGCGCCCTAATCTTTCGATAAATCAAAGGTCTGACAGGTTTTCCCCTGGTGCCTCTTTCAGCTAGAACATAGAGCAGATCAGCGGTCTCAATAACGCTATTTGTGAAGATGATTCGACTACCGTAGTCGTATATGAGACTAGCCATTGCACCCCAGACTCCTCTTGGGTTTGGCAATTTGTCTAGGACTGAGGAGAGATCTCCTTCTACAATGATGAGGTACTCATCGTAGGCTTTTGATAGGCGACTTGCTTGGTCGAAAAGTCTACCTGTGAATAGCGAATTTACGAAATCTGGGGCAGCTTTTCTCTCAATGACATACCCTGAAGGTATGATGTAGTCTCCTACAGACAAGCTCTTAAAATCGACTTTGAGTCCCATCGACCTCAGAGTGTTTGGGACACCTGACCTCATCTCTCTTCTGTCAACAACTACTCTCGGCGACGTACTCAAGACTTTTCAATCATCCACGAAGCTGAGACATTCATATAAGGAACTATGTAAGCGATAGAAAAGTGAGCGGGATGAAGGATCTTACATAGAGCGACGCAGCCAAGATAGCGGCGCCAATTCCCATTGTGACCCAATCACTTCTTCTTATTCTCAGCACGTATAGACTCGTTCTCTCCTTCTTTGCACCAAAGGCGCGAGACTCCATTGCCTCTGCTAGCTCCAAGCTTCGTCTTATTGCTCCAACGATTAATGGTATAAGAATCGGTATGAAATTCCTTATTCTCTTTAGGAAATTTCCTTTCTCCAACTCAAGTCCGCGAGACTTCTGAGCATCCATTATTGTCTGTGCCTCAGTGGCAAGAACTGGCACAAAACGAATCGCTGTGGTGAAGGCGAAGCAGAATTCATATGGAATATGACTCTGCTGAAGTGCCAGACTTAGGTCGTCAGGAGAAGTGGTTAGGAAGAATATGGAAAAAGAAGACATTAGCACTATGAACCTGAACGCCAGTGAAGCAGAGTAAATCACTATAGAACTCGTCAAGACGTATCCGTTTGAAACATATCCCACTATCATGTTCGTGGCAAAGATAATCGCTATCAGAGTCACTCCTCCTCTAATTGAATTCATCCACTCTTTCTGAACCTTGGCTGAGTAAATCAAAGGAAGCTGAGCCAAGAATAGGACTATCAAAAATGGAATTTCTGTAAAGATCAATGCGAGAGCGAACATTACGATTGAAAGAACGAATTTTGTTCTAGGGTCCAATCTATGAATTGCGCTATCTCCACGTCTAAACCTGAGACCTTCAAAAACTTTCAGTTCTCAAACCCCACTATCCCATCTAGGAGTTTCTTAGTCTGCTCAAGGTCAAGGACACGCTTAGGCAGTCCAAAATCGGAAAGAAGCCCTAGAAGCTGAGTGATTTGCGGAGGCAATATTGAAGCTCGTGACAGGATTTCGGTGTCAGTCAATATGTCAGCAGCCTCTCCGTCCCCGAGAATTCGTCCTTTAGACATTATTATGACTCGGGGGTTACAGTCTGCAACAAACTCAACATCGTGAGTTACCATAATCACGGTTCGGCCTTGTTTATTCACATCTAGAACAAAACTGCGTAGCCTTTCTTTCTGACTGTAGTCCTGTCCCACAGTTGGCTCATCCAGCACTATCACTTTTGGGTTCCAAGCTAACACGGCAGCTAGTGCAACTCGCTTCCTTTCTCCTCCGCTGAGCACAAAAGGAGATGTTTTGCGATATCTCGTCAAATCTAATAGATTCAATACCCATGACGTTTGTTCTTCTATACTCTTCTCATTGAAGCCAAAGTTGCGTAGGCCAAAGGCAATCTCTTCTTCAACAGTTTCAGAAAAGAGTTGGTGATCTGGGTTCTGGAAGACCAGACCAACATTTCGCGATAACTGTGCCACACTTGCCTTTGTTGTTGATACTCCATCGACAAGAACCTCGCCTCTTTTTGGTCTTAGTATGCCATTGAAATGCTTGACCAAGGTTGATTTTCCAGCACCATTCTCACCCATGATAGCTACGAATTCTCTGTCGTGAATATTCAAAGTAACCCCTGAAAGTGCTACTGTCCCTGACGGATAGGAGTAAAAGAGATCTTTGACTTCTATCATCTGTTGGCAAGCTTCCTAATTTCCTGAGCAAGCTCTTCCACTGAAACCACGGGTTGGCCAAGAACTATACCTTGGGCGGATAGCATCTGGAATAACCGGGTCGCTTTAGGAAGACCAATACCGAGCGACTCTACATCTTTAGACATCAGGACGTCTCGAGGAGAGCCATCAGCAACTATTCTACCTTTGTCCATTACTACAAACCGCGTCGCATAGGTACTCAGAAGATCGAGACGGTGTTCAACAACAATTGTCGTTAGGTTCAAGTCTTTGTTGAGTCTACTGACAATCTCAAAGAGATTCTTTGCCGCAACAGGGTCCAGAAAAGAGGTTGGTTCATCGAGAACGAGCAGATCCGGCTGCATCGCAAGTACACAAGCGATTGCAACTCTCTGCTGTTGTCCCCCCGAAAGCTCGAATGGTGCCGAATCTTTCAGATCACTAATGCCGACA
>JBGOZA010000075.1:0-5974 GCA_041480025.1 Bathyarchaeia archaeon
AGATCATAGATGAGCTTGAGTCCACCAGGAGAGGGCCATATGCTGGAGCAGTAGGTTATTTCTCCTATAACTACAATGCTGACTTCGCAATCACAATAAGAACCTTAGTTGCTGATGGAAACAAGGCGTACATCCAGGCGGGGGGAGGAATTGTCGCAGACTCGGATCCGGAACGCGAATGGGTTGAAACAGAGAACAAAGCGGCAGCTTTGATGAAAGCTTTGCACATAGCAGGTGAAAGAACATGAACGTGTTACTAATCGACAATTATGATTCATTCGTCTACAATATTGCCCAATATCTAGGTGAATTGGGTTCCTTCCCTGTAGTCTACAGAAATGACGCAATATCCGTTGAGAAGGCCAGAGACCTTCATCCAGATCGAATATTATTGTCTCCTGGGCCAGGAACGCCGACGAACGAGAGATACTTCGGAAGCTGCCTCTCGATAATACATTATCTGGGCTCAAAAACACCTATTCTTGGAGTCTGCCTCGGCCATCAAGGAATAGTACATGCCTACGGTGGAGAAATAACTCATGCAACCCGACTAATGCACGGTAAAACAAGCATGATAAAGCATGACGGCAAAGGGTTGTTCAAAGGGGTTTTGAATCCCTTCGAGGCAACACGCTACCATTCTCTCGTCGCAAACCCTCTAAATCTGCCACCATGTCTAGAGATTTCTGCCATTTCACTGGATGACAGCGAAGTCATGGGGGTACGCCATGTCGAATACCCGGTTGAGGGAATCCAGTTTCACCCGGAATCCATCCTGACAAGTGAAGGCAAGAAGATTCTAAAGAACTTCCTCGATGGAGCGTGAAAAAATGATGATGGAGAGCATAGTGAAACTGGTTGAAGGAAGAGACCTCACCTCTTCTGAGGCTGAAGATGTGATGAGTGAGATAATGTGTGGAAAGGCAACAGAGGCTCAGATATCGGCTTTTCTGACAGCACTCAGAATGAAAGGCGAAGAAGTAGAAGAGATAGCTGCATTCGCCTCTGTGATGCGGAAATTCTGCACGCGTATACATCCCGCGGTTTCAGATGTTCTTGTCGACGTTGTCGGAACCGGTGGTGACAAGATCAAGACTTTCAACATCAGCACCACATCCGCTTTTGTCGCTGCAGGAACGGGGGTACTCGTAGCCAAACATGGGAACCGTTCTGTAACAAGTTGCTCAGGGAGCGCAGACGTCCTTGAAGCTCTAGGACTTAACCTGAAGGCGCCTCCTTCTCTGGTGGAGAAATCGATTGAAGTAGTCGGTATGGGATTCATGTTCGCTCCCATCTTTCATCCAGCCATGAAATATGCCGCAGGCCCTCGAAGAGAGATTGGAATAAGAACTGTCTTCAACCTTCTTGGGCCGTTAACAAATCCGGCAGACGCTCAGGCTCAGCTTCTAGGCGTATATGATGAGAATCTGACTGAGCCACTAGCGAGAGTATTGGACAGACTGGGAGTTGAGCAGGCCATGGTGGTGCATGGACTCGATGGCTTGGACGAAATCTCCACAATCGGAAGAACAAAGATTACTGAACTGGAACATGGAGAGGTATCAACGCTGCAGCTCGATCCTGAGCATTTTGGCGTCAAACCCGCTCAGAGAAGGGATCTTGAAGGATCTGCTCCCGAAGACAGTGCACTAATTACATTCAATATCTTGAGCCAGAAGGGTAGCAGCAGATCCAACGATCCAAGAAAGGATATTGTTCTCGTAAATGCGGCCGCTGCCATTTACCTAGGTGGTAAGGCTGAAACGATTAAAGAAGGGATGCAAATCGCTGTAGAATCAATTCAGAGTGGATCTGCATACGAGAAGCTGAAAGCCCTCGTCAAGTTCAGCGGAGGAGACATGTCAAAACTGGAGGAACTAGAAAAGTATGCCTGACATCATGGATGTGCTGGCCCAGAATTCGAAACAGATCATTGCAGAGGGCTATTATCGACAAGAGCCTGTTGGAATATTTGCGACCAAAGGATTCAGCCTCAGAGAAAATATCTTGAAGTGCAAGCGCAACCCAGTTATAGCTGAAGTTAAGCTGGCCTCACCATCAAGAAACACGATTAGAGAAAACGTTGATGTCACGCATGTTGCAGCAGCTATGGTAAGAGGTGGGGCAGTAGGATTATCAGTCCTGACTGAGCCGAACCACTTCAAAGGCTCACTGAACAATCTTAGACGAATCCGCGAGAGCGTAAACGTCCCACTACTGATGAAAGACTTCGTCGTCAGTACAGATCAAATTGATGCTGCTTCAAGATTTGGCGCAGACGCTGTCTTACTCATCCAGGCTCTTTTTGACAGAGAATACTGTGACCAAGACCAAGATAAGATGATCCAGCATGCTCACTCTCTTGGCTTAGAGGTTCTCCTTGAAGCGTATAGCGAAGATGAGTTCAAAGAAGTAGTTGAATCAAACGCGGATGTGATTGGAATTAACAATCGAGACTTGAGAACATTCATCGTGAGTCTGAACAATACGGTACAGATTCTGAAGAAGAGCAACATCAGAGACCGAATAGTTGTCAGTGAGAGTGGAGTCGAATCACCTCGTGACCTGCTTTTTCTCAAAGACGCTGGAGCTCGCGCATTCCTTGTTGGAACATCCATAATGTCCTCTCATAACGTAGAGGAAAAAGTCAGAGAGTTGACAGAGGCCTAAATGGAATGGTCACGGTCAAAATCTGTGGAATAACGAATGCTGAAGATCTTGACGCCGCAATTGAAGCTGGCGCTGACTCCCTTGGATTTATAGTTGGAGCGCCCTCTTCTCCAAGAAATCTCTCCGTCCACTCAGCCAGAAATCTAATCGAAAGAGTTCCCTACGGAGTAGACAGCGTCGCCGTTACTGTATTCCGTAGCGCTGACAGTCTCAAACAGATATTTGCAGAGTTGGAGCCGGACTATTTACAGATACACGGGGAAGTGGACCAGACGCTCAGTCAGATCAGTGAGATAAAGGACTGCGCAATAGTTGCAGTCGATGGAGAAGCAAAGAATGCTTCCAACACCGCGACTGAGTTGTCTAGGTTTTTTCACTTCATATTGCTGGATACCGGTAGCGAAGGTGGACTCGGAGGCACAGGAAAGGTTCATGACTGGCATATATCCGCCAAAATCAGAGACATGATTCATCCAGCCAATCTGATCTTGGCCGGAGGTTTGACGCCGAGAAACGTAGGTGAAGCCGTGAGGATGGTCAGACCCTTCGGCGTCGATGTCTCAACTGGCGTGGAGAAAGAACCCGGACTAAAAGACCATGAGAAGATGCGAGAATTTGTAGCAAGAGCAAAGGAAGAAGAGACATGAGTCATCTTGACCAATACCCTGCGAGAGGCAAATACGGCAAATATGGTGGAAAATTCGTGCCTGAAACCCTAATGCCTGCTCTCGCTGAGCTGGAAGAATCATATGCAAGATTCTGTAACGACAAAACTGCCAAACACGAGTTGAATCACTATCTCAAGGAATTCGTTGGCAGACCAACCCCCCTCTACCCCGCTTCAAACCTAACTGCCAAATTCGGTGGTGCAAAAATCTATCTGAAGAGAGAAGACCTGGCTCATGGAGGAGCCCACAAAATAAACAATACCATGGGCCAAGCCCTGCTCGCTAGAAAGATGGGCAAGAAAAGAGTGATTGCGGAGACCGGAGCCGGTCAGCATGGAGTAGCCACAGCTATAGCCTGTGCAGCAGTCGGATTGAAGGCTGAAGTGTATATGGGCACAGAAGACATGCAACGTCAGAAACTCAATGTCTTCAGGATGAAGCTCCTCGGCGCCGATGTACATCCCGTCGATTCTGGTTCCAAAACATTGAAGGACGCAATCAATGAAGCATTGAGAGATTGGGCATCGAATCCGCAGTCAACATACTACCTTGTCGGATCTGTTGTAGGCCCGCATCCTTATCCGATGATTGTCAGAGACTTTCAAAGCATAATCGGGTTTGAGATAAGGGAGCAGCTTCATGAGCTTGAGGGCAGACTCCCGGATTCCTTAGTTGCCTGTGTGGGAGGTGGAAGCAATGCGATGGGAACATTCCATGCTTTCATTAATGATTCAGGCGTCAAAATGTATGGTGTAGAAGCAGCTGGAGAAGGTATTGCCTCTGGCAAGCATGCTGCAGCCATCTGCGCAGGTTCTGAAGGCATCTTGCACGGCATGCTCACATATATTCTGCAGGATAAGTGGGGGCAGATTCAGGAGACACATAGCATATCTGCAGGATTAGACTATCCGGGCGTTGGGCCTGAACACAGTTATCTGAAAAGCAAAAATCGGGTAACTTATGATTCGGTCACTGATGATGAGGCTCTGGATGCTTTCTCAGAGCTGTCAAGAAGTGAAGGCATTATCCCCGCGTTGGAATCATGCCATGCTCTAGCATATGCTAAGAAACTGGCAGTGAAAATGAGAGATGACGAGATTATCGTGGTCAACTTGTCTGGACGCGGAGACAAAGATGTGGAAGTTGCTGCTAGCAGGATGGGATTGGCATTTCAAGCATAAACGAGACCTTCCTAGAGCTTAAGAAACGGAATGAAGGGGCACTCATAGCCTTTGTTACTGGAGGAGATCCGGAGCCAAAACTCACCTCGGAGATTCTTCAGACTCTGACTGAAAGCGGAGCAGACATACTGGAGATAGGTCTACCCTTCTCAGATCCGATTGCAGATGGACCAACGATCCAAGCAGCTGATCATCGCGCAATCATGGCAGGAACGACGCCTCAAACCATATTCGACCTCGTGAAAGAATCAAAAAGTAGAAGCAAAGTACCAGTTGCCTTGTTGACCTATTACAACATTATCTACAGAATGGGTGTCAAGAAATTCGTGAAGAAAGCGAGTGAGCACGGTGTAGACGGACTCATCATACCTGACCTACCGATTGAGGAAGCTGAGGAATATGTTCAGATTTCTAGGAAAGAAGGCGTCGATACAATATTCCTCGCTACACCCCTAACATCAGAGTCTAGGCTGCAGGCTATATTGAGCTGCACAAGTGGCTTTCTCTACCTTGTCTCCGCGTTCGGTGTCACCGGTACAAGAGAGCATGTGAGCAAGCTCACCATTGATACTATCAAGAGAATACATGCATATACTGTGGGGAGGACTCCTTTGGCAGTAGGTTTTGGAATATCAAAACCCAATCATGTAAAGACTGTGATGAGCCACGGAGCAGAAGGCGCGATTGCAGGAAGTGCCTTCGTCAAAATCGTCGAAGACAATTTGAAAAGACCTGACAGAATGGTTCGTAACCTCTCTGAACTCACAAAACAGCTTAAGGCTTCCACAACTATGCATGAGCTATACTAGGGTCTAGTTAGCGCGCGCCGCTCTACTACTCTCTCTACACAAAAAAACACACACGCGTGCGCTTTCTCTGGAAAAGAAATATTACGAAAGCTGAGGCTGTCATGACTATGCCTAGACTCATTAGGTTCGGAAACTCTGGTACTACCATTCTTGAGACATAGAGAGTCCATGTACTCGGATTGAACTCGTTATTGGTATAGTTGTTAACAATGACGACGCCTTCAGTCAAGAGGGCTTTGTTAATGTTCTTAACATGCGTCAAATTGTAATCGACGTATGCGACACAGATCAATCTACCATAGGAATCTGTCCTTGATAGGTCATCAATGTCGAGGTAAACGGTCTTGTTGTACGCAAGAGAAATTAGAAGGCTTTTGGCAGCACCATATCCTGTGGCTCCAAATTCTGGCGCATCAATATCAGCCAGTCTAATTGTCTCTCCAGCTGTGACATTGAAAGTATCTCCATCAATGACCCAATTGACCACGGTGGTCATATCGTTCTCTCCTTGACTAGAACCCTGGACAAACGAAACAGAACATAGCGCTGCAATTAGCGGAAGCAGAACCAAGACTATGTACTTCTTGGAAGCCATGATCTACACTCACCTCCTAATGGGCTTCTCTCTTTAAGAACGCGCTACAAG
>JBGOZA010000076.1:0-5930 GCA_041480025.1 Bathyarchaeia archaeon
AGGACGGGTAGTTCGTATATCGTTGTTTGAGAAACCCAGAGTCGTGACAGTGTTTCCCATGTGTTTCGGCTGGTTTTGGGCCTTCTTGAATCATTACAAGATTGATGAAGAGCTACGGCAGTGGCAGCTACAACTTCAAGAAACAAGAGTGTCAAACGCTATCGATGAATTCTTGAAATCACCTACTAAGGCAATGAGAAGAATATCAAGAAAACAACTATAGGGACGAGAGGAAGCGCACTCACAGGATTCATAAATTTTGGAGTTTCTGCTGATTGACACACATGGGGTCGAAATCACTTGATGCCTAAAGCGAGTGTGATCATAGTCAGCTATAATGGGCTGTCCATCCCACATCCCAATTTGGCAGATTGCCTCAAGGCACTGGCATCACAATCATTCACAGATTACGAAACCATCATCGTGGACAACGGGTCCACCGATATGAGTGTTGAATACATCTCCACTCAATACCCTCAAATGAAAACCCTGAAGCTTACGAGAAACTACGGATTCGCTCCAGCGAACAACGTTGGTTTTGCCGCATCGACTGGAGAATACATAGTACTGTTGAACAATGACGCTGTGCCATTGGAGGGGTGGCTTGCCGAACTAGTTCAACAAGCAGAAATGAACCCTTCCTTCAAAATACTAGCTTCAATTCAGTTGCCAGACCAGTACCCAAGAAAGACCCGTAATCTATACGTGTATGGAACGCCGCGCCTTCACGATCCAGAAGTAACCAGTGCCATTCTCCCTTCGTTGTTTGCCAGTGGTGCTGCTTTGTTGGTAAGACGAAGCTGGATAGATAAACTGGGATATCTATTCGACAACTCATTCATAACTACGGCGGAGGATCTGGAACTGTCAATTAGAACCATACTGAGTGGTGGAGAAATCGGTTATGTCGTGTCAAGCCGAGTAATTCATCATGCTGGAACTACAAGGAAGTTCTATCGTACGGAATATGCGTACCTAGCTACGCGCAATGAACTCATATCTTATTTCAGAGTGCTTTCTCTGCCCTCATTTGTCAAGATTTTGGTTGTGAGATTCGTCTACATCGCGTCGAGAATTGTTGGACGATCAAGAGAGATCCGAAGAAATCTTGGCATGTTAGCTGGCCTGATAGCTGGCATTCTCTATATTCCCCTTAACTTGCAGAAGAGACGCGATTTTCAACGAATCAAATCTGTATCAGACAGATTTCTTTTTATGAACTTAAAGTTCAAATCTAGTAGCACGCTAGGCAGATTGCTATGGATTTTCCTAAACGGGCCAAGAGAATCTGGTCGCTCATGACTGGTACACATTTCTTTGTCAGGGACCGAATTCAGGTGCCTATGAAACGCCCTGGCAGGCGAGCTACTGACTGTCTCAGGCAAATGGTGCATTGAATGTCGGACATTCGATTCCGCTACACGGGCTTCATCAACTTTGCCGGACAACTTCTTTCAATTGCTACTGGCCTACTTTTCGTGGTGACAGTCACAAGAAACCTGTCAACAGCAGATTTTGGCACCTGGCAGAACATTGGCGATCTCCTAGGCTATGCGACAATACTATCAGGCATAGTTCCTTTCAGCGTTGTCCGATACGCGGCACGTGGTCACACGGATGCCATAAGAACCGGGATAGCTGCCAACACTCTTCTTTCTCTTCCAGTAACAGGAATATTCGCATTGTTCTCCTCTTTCTTTGCCTCGTTGATAGATACAAACCCACTCTATTTCCAGTTTGCTTCCCTACATGTAATGATGTTCTACATTCTTCCAGCTGTACAGAATGCTGTCCTTGCAAAGAAGCCACACATTCTGGGATATGGCACTGTTGTCTATGAGTTTACAAAAGTCTCAATTGGCTTCTTTCTGGTAGCGTATCTTGGAATGGGACTGATAGGAGCAATAGCAGCAGTAGTAATGGCACAGATTGCTATGATATCATTCTATCTTTTCTCTATACGAGAATATCTAGAGGAACGAATCAATTGGAACTATCTTCGCTCTTGGTGGAAAGTATCCTTCATCATCATATACGGGACCTTAGGCAACAGGCTTGTGTCAATGGGAATGATTCTACTTATTCTAATATGGGGGACTGCTGCCCGCGCGTACGTGGGAGCCGCGGCGACTTTCGCCATAATTATCAGCTACTCAACCACATTGGCCACGGGACTTTATCCCAAGCTATTGGCGAAACCTGATTCAGAAACAGTTGAGACAGCGCTAAAACTGATGATGCTCTTTGCCATACCCATGTTTGGTGGAATACTAGTTCTTTCTGGGCAACTACTCACCATCTTAAGAGCGGATTACGCAGCAGGAGCATTCGTCTTGTACGTTTATGCCGGGGCGTATTTGCTCGACAGTCTAGGTACTACTTTGGACACAATAATCACAGCAACAGAACATGCTGACATGAACAACGAAACCACATTTAGAGAACTCGTGAAAAGCAAACTCTTCTTTTTACCAACATTAACCTACATCAGCGGAGCACTCTACTTGTCTATCCTGTTGGTGTTCCTGAAACTGTTTGCCGCTGAACCGATTCAAGCTGCCATGTATACAGGTTTGGCATATATCTTTGCAACAGTCCCGGTTTTCATAATTCGATATAAGACTGCGAAAAAGAGCCTTCCTTTCAGTTTCCCAATCAGAAGTCTTACTCGTTACATATTTGCTACAGTTCTGATGGTGGTCTTCCTGTCGCAGATGAATCTAGGTTCGACTCTTACAAGAGTCATGATACAGGCTATGATTGGCTGCGTAATATACTTTGGCACAGTTCTTCTTGTCGACTCCGAGACGCGGATGTTGGCGAAGAACATCATAGAATTCATCTCAGGGAAACTCAGATCTGGGAATATGAGTCCCGGAAAATAGTTCGCTACACGAGTCATGTGAACCGTCTTCTTGAAAAGAGTGCTCTTCGCATCAGAGTCAGAAAACTTTAATTCAGCCTTTCTTCGCCTAATAGCCCTGTTCCGGATCGGGATACTATAGATGACAGAAAATCAAGGATCGACTGGCGTCATTTTCAAATGCGTCCAATGTGGCAACACTCTTTCACAGGAACAATTGTCTTTGATGCTGGAAATCAAGTGCCCTTCTTGCGGCTACCGCGTACTACGAAAGATGAGACCGCCCATCGTCAAACGAGTTAAAGCCCGTTGAAATGCTGAGCCTCATTGAGAGGAAGCGCGCGCTGAGAGTCTTAAGCGCGCTAGTAGAACCGCGAGGACTCTTAGGAAGAGCTCTGGGCGACTATCTTCCTCATATTATGCAACGCTTGGGCAGCCTGGATGCCCGGAGGGATATCGGATCGATGGCATTCCACAGTCAAGTATCCACTATAGTCAATATCTCTAAGAGCTTTGATGAAGGCGTGAAAATCACACTCGCCTGATCCAGGTATTACCTCAACTGTTGGTGATGTAGTCCGCGTGCCTTGAGGAGGCAATGAGCATGCATTTCGATAGTCCATGCAATGGGTATGAACTATCAGATCTCCAAATTCATGAACTGCTTGCGGTAGAGAAGGCTCCTGAATAGTCCCATTTGTTCGGATCGTGTGGCGCCAGACTTGGCCTATGTGAAGATTCAGCTTAAGAGCTGACGAGTTCACTTCTTTGATAAAACCTTTCCAAAAGTCTACTGGGGCATACTCTTCAATAGCGAAGAATACATCACGGTCTTTGCAGTAATCAGCGCATTCTCCAACAGCCTGCACCATCAGCTTTCGCTCTTCCTCAGTACACTCCGATGGAAGACCGAAGAGGGGAATGCCTCCTCTGAGGAAACTAAACGGCATTCCATCAAGCAACTTGACGGATTTCACGCGAGGAGAAGGAACATGGGTCGTGACTATATGTGTGCCGAAATCAGCAGCAAGATCGATAACTCCTTTAGTCCATTCCATACCGAGTTTTCTTGAAGCCTCTTCAGTTGATGTGATAGAAGCTCCAGGTAAAGGCCAGTCATGAGCACTAAAAGCTTCCACATTAATACCCAAGTTGTTGATGGCCTCTTTCAGAACAGCTCGTTGTGATTTTGATATTGTCCATAGGCGACTGTCCCAGATATGTACACAATCAACCTCAACGCCGTCGTAACCAATCTTCGCCAAGTCTCTTAATGCATAATCGAGGTTGTAGCTAATTCCCGGGTAGAGACCTATGTAACCCTGTGGAATCCATGCATAGCAGTTTGTCTGAAAAGAAATTCTATACAATCTAAGCCCTCGCCTCATGATTCTGAATAACCACTAGATAATATGATGCGTTGCGTATGCTACTTAGAGTACAGTATACGGAAGATGAGAAAAAAGAAGAGATAGTATTCCTATCCTTCTATTACGACTTTTATGGACTTTGTTCTTTCTTTGTCAACAGCTGTTTCGAAGGCTTCATTGATCTTCTCCAATGGAAATCTATGAGTGATCATTTGAGTCGCTTTCAGTTTGCCTTCTGATAGTAGGTCTGTGACGATTTTGAATTCTGGATCATTGCCCCAGAAGTAGAAGCCTGAGCAGCCTATGAGATCTACTTCACCCATATGCAGTTTGCCCCAGTTCATTCCAGGACCTAGGTTGTTGAACATTCCAACCATACCGAGTTTTCCTTTAACGTGCACTAGGTCAAGGGCTTGAGGCAGAATCTTTTCTGTTGCTCTTCCTCCTACACAGTCAATTGCCACATCTGCTCCTAGACCATGCGTGAGCTTAAGGACCTTTTTCACAGGATCTTCTTTAGTACTGTTGATGGTAGCGTACGCTCCGAATGTTTTCTTGGCAACTTGAAGTGGATAGTCAATTATGTCTACTATGATTCCTTTTGCTCCATGCACATTCACAAGGTCTAGTTGACTCATCCCGATCGGGCCTGCACCATAGATGACAACTGTCTGATCCATGCGTATTCCAAGCCTATTCATAGCATGAACGCTTGTACCATAGACATCCATTATTGCTGCTTCAGCATATCCTACGCTATCGGGTATTGGATACAGTTTCTCTGCAGGACCAGCCATGTATTCACTGAAACCTCGAGCCAGAGTTTTTATTCTAATATTGCTAGCGTCTGGGCACAGGTGATATTGACCCACTCTACACCAGTAGCATTTGCCACATGAAACAACTGAGTCAACAGCGACTCTGTCACCAGGCTTCACGTTTGTAACTGCTTCGCCAACAGCAACTACATCTCCAGCATTTTCATGACCTGCAATCGCTCCTTCCCCAGCCCAAAGATTCTCTTTAGGAGCGGGCACTTTCCAGTTGTGCAGATCGCTCCCGCATACACCTGCTCCTCTGACTCTTACAAGAGCGTAATCAGGTTGTGTTATTTTTGGTACTGGAACGGTCTTGATTTCAAAATCTCCAGCTTTGGTCTTAACAGCCGCTTTCATTGTATTGGGTATTTTTATTTCCTTAACCAATTCTAATCCTCCGAATACACTAACAAAAGTCAATAAAAGGTATGCTTTCTCACTCATAATACTTTCGAAGCGAAGAATGCGATTATGATTTGGATATTCACCCCTCCAAAAGAAGAGGAGTGAAGCAGGAGTTAGTTGGCTTTCATCAGAGAGCGGACTAAGGAGTCAGTACTATTGAGAGAGCTTCTTTCTTCTCAATCATCTCATATGCCTTAACAATATCAGTCATAGGCATAACACGCGTAATAAGCTTGTTAACATCTATCTTTCCGCTGGCCATATGTCTTAGAGCTTGGGGTCTTGTCTCAGGATGACTGTTGGGGGGAACACCTGTTCCTTCTACACCGATCATAGTCTTCTCACTATAGTGAATATCATTGGGGTTAAACTGCATAATCACACCAGCAGGAGTACCACCGAAGACAACCACACGAGCACAGTTACGAGTCACATCAATAGCCTGCTGAATAACAGGAGGAACACCCAAAGTAG
>JBGOZA010000077.1:0-5922 GCA_041480025.1 Bathyarchaeia archaeon
GATTCCATGATACCATGAAATATAATGCGACAAAGACCGGAATTGTGTCTGAGACAATCATGTCTATCAACGTGCTGAAGAAATCAGAGAGGTACTCAACGTCATTGGTTAGTTTTGAGACTATGTCGCCAGTTCGGGCTTCACCAAAATAACGTAGGGAAAGGACTTGAATCTTTTCGAACATATCGTTTCTTATGTCCAGCATTATGGCCTGATTTAGAATACCCATGAATCTTTCTTCAATCATGGATGCTATGAGATTCAGAAACTCTAGGGCAATGACGAGCAAAACCAGTGACGTAATGCCATTCAATCGTTCTTCAATTGGTAGAGATGCATTGTTGACAAAGACGTCAATGGCATTTCGAAAGATTGTTGGAACATATGTGGAAGACACCGCTGATACAACCAGGGCGGTGAGGATGATGAATACCGTCCTCCGCCATCGTGGAAGATAACTGAAGAGCCATCTGAAGATAACACCGTCTCCAATCTTGCGTACCTCATCCTCGTCTTCTAGCCATTCCAAGCCGTAGTAATGGTAACCGATGCTTCATCGCCCCCCTTCATTTGACTAGGATGATAGTCGCTCAACCTCAGCGAACTGAGTTTCGTAGATTCGAGAATATGTTCCACCGTTCTTCAAGAGTTCTTCATGCGTACCAACCTCGGAAATTCTGCCTTTGTCAAGGACGACTAGTCTGTCAACTTTTCTTATCGTTGACAGACGGTGAGTGATTATGAATGATGTTCTTCCTTGGAGAAGCCTATCAAGCGCTTTCTGGATAGAAGCCTCTGTCTCTGCGTCAACGAAAGAAGTTGAGTCATCCAATATTAGTAGACGAGGATCTGTAAGCAGCGTACGAGCTATGGCAATCCTCTGCCTCTGTCCGCCTGAGAGAGTGATACCGCGTTCTCCCACCATCGTGTCATATCCTTTTGGTAACGCAATGATGAAGTCGTGGGCTTGAGCGGTTTTGGCTGCTTCAACAATATCATCCATTGAAGCTTCAGGTCTTCCAAAAGCTATGTTCTCTTTGATACTAGATGAGAAGAGGAAGATATCTTGTAAAACTATTCCAATTTGACTTCTAAGAGATTCCAACGTGTAATCTCGTACGTCTTTATCATCGAGAGTAATCCTTCCAGAAGTCACATCGTAGAAGCGAGGTATCAAGTAGACTAGAGTGCTTTTTCCTGATCCTGTTGGACCGAGAATGGCAATTGATTCTCCTCTGTTGACGGTGAGATTGATATCCTCCAGAACATTCCTTCCACTCTCATATGAGAAGTACACATGTTCGAATGATATTTTTCCTTCAACTTGCCGCAGAACAATTGCGTTTTCCTTATTCCTGACTTCCAATGGTGTATCCATGGTGTTGAAGATTCTGCTACCTCCGGCGACAGCTCTTGAATAGCTTGAGACGAAGTATCCAATGTTTCGGAACGGTTGGAGGAGCATGCTGACATAGCGACTGAATACTAGGAGACTTCCAATAGTCAGAGTGTTTCGGACCGCTTCGTTGGCTCCGTACCAGAAAATGAATGATATAATCAAGCTCAGGCTGATATCTGACAGAGGCGAGTATATTGACCGTGTAACAGCTGCTTCGACATTGTGTTCATAGTAGCTATTGTTCACGGTCTCGAAACGCTTTAGCTCATAGTCTTCGCGATTGAAGACTCGGACCACTTTGATTCCTACAAGGAACTCCTGCAGATACTGGTTGAGCCGTCCCCACGTTTCTCTAACCTTCCCCCACTGTGGCTGAACCCGCTTCTGATAAGCATAGTTTAGACCCAGGATGATTGGTGTTGACAAGGCTGATAGAAAGGTTAGGCGGATATCCACGCTTATGAGAAAATAGAACGAGAAGAGAGCTGTTGTTACTGGGCTGAACAGAGCTGTAAGAAAGAAGAAGTAGAATCTGTTGATGGCTTCCACATCCCCGGTGAGCCTCGCAACCAGTTGGCCCGTTTGACTTTTGTCGAAGAAACTGAACGATTGCTTCTGTAGAGACTCTGTCAAGTCTCTTCGTACATCTGCCATGGCTCTTTGGCCCACGTACGATTGTAGATACCGAGCGATGAAAGAAAGAATGCTCGTTGCAAAATAGATGACAACAATAAGTATCAAGTAGTCAGAGAGAAGAGCACGATTTCCTTCCACAAAGACGTTGTCAACCATATCGCGAATCATTATCAACGGAAGGTTGGCAGCCATGTAGGATTCTGCAAGAGTAATGATGATTGCTAACGCTGACAAATGCCAATAACTCTTCAGATATCTCATTATTCGCGTTAGCGTGCTCATTCGAAGCTTTCTCCAGGATGGTTGTTTGTGCGATGCTATGAGGATATGGTTTCAGAAGAGAATCTGCGATTTTGACCTTTCGACTTATCATTGGACTATACTGCTGATTCAGAATACACGTTCTTGAACCCTTATCAGTGTTTCAGACAACAGCTTGTCAGGGTTCACCTTTGAATAGTGTACAGTTGGCGCGCGTGCTAGGAACCAAACCGCTTGTAGAGAGAGAGGGTTGTACTACACAACTGAGAATAGTCATTGAAGGAGCCGATAGCCAAGAATTCAGAAAACGCAAAGCTGCACTTCAGGCCTTGGACAGACTCTATGAAAATGGTTACGTCTCGGCTCTAGTCTATGTTATGAATGACTTTTCCGAGAGCAATGACATCTTCAAACAATTCCTAGCCAAAAAAGCGAAAGAATACTTACAGAAATAGAGGATCCCAGAATAGCGCGCTGGTCTAGGTTTGTGCTGCTAGTTAGTGTTGGCAGGTTCGTCTCTGGTTCTAGCTTTTCTTAGAAGCTGAACCACTTCTTCATCGCTTACCTGATCGAAGTCAGTGTAGAACTGACCGATGGCATAGAATGGCTCATAGACGACTGGACACACTATCTTGTCTACTTGTTTTGACAATTGTCCTATAGTATCCGGAGGTGCGACAGGTACAGCCACGACTATTCTAGAAGCTTTTCTTTCTCTAACAGACTTGATTGCAGCCTTCATTGTTGCCCCCGTGGCTAATCCATCGTCAACTATGATCACTGTCTTATGTTCCAGATTTGGTGAAGACCTCCCTTCACGGTAGACTGAAGCTCTTCGCCGTATCTCTGCAATCTCCCGCTCAGTGATCTCCTCCAAGTAATCCTTGGATATTCCTAACATGTTGACAATTTCTTCATTCAGCACTCTTGCACCATCTTCAGTAGCAGCACCTATGGCAAGTTCAGGATTACCAGGAGCCCCAATCTTGCGTGGAATAATTATGTCCAGAGGTGCATTCAACGCCATTGCTACTTCATATCCTAAGATTACTCCTCCACGAGGAATCGCCAATACAATGACAGAATCACTCTGCTTGTACTCAGCTAGGTCGCCTGCCAGCTTTCTTCCAGCATCTCTGCGGTCCTTGTAACTCATACATAGTCACTCTGTCGAGATTGTGCCTAGCGGCTCAGCTAAGCATTTTCTTCAGTTCCATATTCCACACTATCATCTAATGTATTGAGGCCTCTGCCTTCTTATGAAGTAGATACACGCATAGGCACTGATTGGTTGTGTCGGTTTCTTCTAGCTTCTGGCATAGGTGATGGTTATTGAATGTAGTTCCACGACGCCATTGTTGCTGGATAAGACTCCGAAGTTAAGATTTGAGTCGCCACTTTCCAAAGTCTCCCAACTGAGTATAGTACTAGTACCGAGAGGTTGCACAAATCGTGAGACAAAGGAATTTATCAATGTCTGAACTGCAGGAAGGTCACTATCTAGGAGATAGGTAACATTTCCTTCATTGTAGGCGACGTTCGGATTCAGTTGCTGTGGCGTCCTCAAAGTATAGTTCATTGCAGCAAACTCATTGAGGACGTTCTGTTTCCGCGCCCCAGCAGACACTTCCACTGTTTGTCCAACCAAGTTCTGATATGCTTTTTGTGCAGCAGTAGCAACCTCCGTTGCATCTTGCGGGTTGAAGATAACATAGAAACCCACCTTCTGTGTTAAAGCATTCACAACAGTCATCATTGCAGGTGACAGCGTAGTTTGGGATCGGGCATAGTACGGGATAAAATAGTATATGGCGCCGTTAATGACGTAGGAAAGAGTGTTTCCGGAGCCCCAGTTCGCATTCAGTGCTAGCAGGGATTTTGTTGCTCCAAAATTGTTGATAGTGTCAAATGCTGTCTGTGGACCTATGATTGCTATGTTTCCAGGACGTAACAGGAGGATTCTGCCGAGATCTGCGCCATTGAGTGCAACATAGACGCCAGCCAAGTTCTTCCCTGAACCTTTGAATACTTCAACAAGTCTGACCCCGGCCCACAAGCTCTGCCGATCCAATGAAAATGTCACAAATCTCACTTCTTCAATTGCAGCACCAGCGGAATTGGTGGTCAATTGGAAGAAATCCGTGTTCTTCTGCCATTTGTCTGCATCAGAAACATGATAGAAATTGTACGCGTCTATCATCTTGTTGAATAAGAATTCTGGATAGCGGAGCTGTGAGACGAGCCAGGAAGGTACAACGTTGTCCCATTGAGTGTAGATGTTGCGATAGAAATCTGAGACATAATTCTGCTCATCTGTACCCAGCAGATACCCTGTTATTCTACCATCGTAGGCGTCGACGAGCACATTTGCGAATAGTCTGAAGAACTGAGCAGAGGACACGTAATGAGCATAGTCAAGGTACTCAGTGGGCATGCTCCGCTCAAGGTAGACGTAGAAAGAATAGTAGAGGCGGCTGCCATCTGAGACGAGGTATGGGTCTGTGTCCAATACCATTCCAGGCATCATTATCTGGCTAAGACGCGCGGAAACATCTCGCAGGTAAAGCATATTCACGTCTCCATAGTCTCCTCGCCCAAAATCCCACCGTAATTGTTCTTGGCCAAAAAGCCCGGAGAAGAACCAGAATAGGTTGAAGCCGGTCAGAACATAGTCAGAGTCTCCACTGTATTTTCTCTGATCAAGCTGGTCGATATGGGTCTCATTCGCTACTTTTGGAAGACCAACATATGCCATAGGGGAGGAAGCGAATAACCCGTTTTCTCCATAGTAGATTTGAGGTGTCCCATTTATTCCAAACACTGTTTCTGCCGCATTTATCAATATCTGGCCGTCATGTGCGTTGATGCCTAGAACCCGCTCTGAATGAGTTAGAAGAAGCCTTGCTGATCTCCAAACGTCACCGCCAGGCGGCTGAGTAAGTGTTAGAGCCGAAATCCAGTATTCGCTTCCACCAATGTTGACTATGTCAGGGTCCCCAATGTCCATCCAATTGAATTGGATGCTTGGTAGTAACCGAGTCTTTGCTGACTCTCGATCGAATAGCCGAATACTGGATAATATTTGGAGATTCTCTCCAGTATTCATGGCCTTTTGAATATCTTCTTCAACAATGGATTCTACGCCAGTCGCCCATCGAGTATACTCCACGTTGGGAAGATACTTGGGAGTCCATAGATAGTCAACAAACTTTCCTTGCATTTCAGGATTTATCTGGAGTGTAACAATCAACGGACCCGATAGTAGACTCAGAGAGATGAGGAGAACAAGTGCTGTCAAGACTACTTTCTTTCGGAAGATTCCTCCGACAACAGATTGGACTCGAGCATCTCCAATACTGAGAAAAACTACTAAGGCGGCAAGAATTATCCAACCTATCAATACTGTTCTTAAGAAATAGGGAGTTGTGACATCGAAGGCCTGTGTAGGCATTGTGATCATAGTCACAGTCAGCGCTATGAGGCCTATCGCGGCTAAGCTCCTCAGAGATTTGAAAATGGTTCCGGCTCTAATATTCAGAACAAACGAAATGAATAGTCTGATTCCCCATATGGTCCCGAGCAACAAGGCAGGGACCCGTAACCAGTATAATACTTCAAAGATGGGA
>JBGOZA010000078.1:0-5750 GCA_041480025.1 Bathyarchaeia archaeon
CAATTGAAACGTTTGCTCGCGGGAGTTGCCAAGTCTGGTCTAAGGCGCAGGGCTCAGGACCCTGTGGCGCAGGCCTTCGTGGGTCCGAATCCCACCTCCCGCACCAGTAGTAGTGCGCGCTACTATAGCCTCGTGGCTTCAAGGATGCGAAAAGATGAGGAGACTGAACGCCTTTTCAATTGTTTTAGGAATGGCGTTGATAATTGTTACGAGCTACTTCTACGCTCTACGCTACGGGATGGACGTTGAACGCTTTGTGGAAACGATGGCGCTCATCATAGGAGTGATGCTCGTCACAGTTGCAGCAATCACACCTGGCGCCCGCGTTTTTAGATCCATCCTGAAAAAAAGTTAGCTGTCCAGACCTATAGGCTATTGCTCACGGTAGCGCGCACCATGATGGTACTCCGCAATCAATTCATACATGAACGCACGCATATCCAAGTCTGTAATGTAGAAGAAACAAAGATAGGGGATTTACATATTCTAAGGCTCAAGATTATGTCTTGCAGATATGTTATTGGAGATGAAGTCTGAGATGCAACAAGTGGAGGGAAAGAATCCTGTTCTAGAATTGCTACGATCAGACACTGCCGTCGATTTGATTCAGTTGGGGCGTGGTCTTGAAGAGGAAAGCGAGATTCAGGAGATCCTGCGTCTAGCTCGAGCCAGGAACATACATGTTAGAGTCGTTCACAGAGATGAGTTAAGAAGACTCTCTAGGACAGGTATGGACCAAGGCGTTATCGCTTTTTCAGCCCCACCAAAATATACTTCCTTGAAGACACTTCTTGAGAACTCTTCCGAAAAAGTATTCATCATGGTTCTTGATGGTCTTCAGGACCCCCAGAATCTAGGTTCGGTCCTTAGGAGCGCAGAAGCCACCAATGTCAATATGGTAGTGATTCCGAAGAAATCCGCCGTAGGATTAACACCCGCCGTCCACAGGGCTTCAATGGGTGGCAGCGCGTATGTGCCCGTATCGAGAGAGAATCTTTTCTCAGCCATCAAATTACTGAAGCAACATGGAATACTCTGCATCGGAGTTGATCCAGCAGGAAACTCAGACTATTTTGATGTAAATCTTACCGGAAATCTAGCTTTAGTCATCGGAGGAGAAGATCAAGGCATAAGTCCTACATTACTGAGGAAATGTGATGGCGTCGTGCGGATCCCGATGCTGGGACATATTACTTCACTAAACGTAGGAGTGGCATCAGCTTTAGTCATGTATGAACGCGTTCGACAATTGAAGATGAAGAGATAGATTCGAGTCTCAGAATCAACTAGCGCGCGCTTTCAATGTTGAAGACTACGTCTTTCAGAGCGAATTTCATATTATCCCCAACTGCGAGCCTTTTCCTATTACCTAGTTCATTCCTAAGAATGAGAATCTTCACACTCTCTCCTCTCGCGATCTCAATATCTGCGGTGATCGTTTCTTCTCCTACGATATTCGATACTGTACCAGTAACATATCCTTCCAGACCTATAGCATGATCATAGTTGCCTTCTGACACAGTGCTGGAGACGCGTGAGTATATTTTCCTTAGTCTATCGTAGTCGTTTAGAAGAGCGGTTCCATTCTCTGTTAATGCTGCTCCTCCTCCCATAATGCCCCCTTTTCGGGTTGATAGGATGCGTGTTCCCAGCCTCTTCTCAACATTGCTCACTATCCCCCAAGCATGTCTATAGGACATGCCAATGGATTGAGCAGCGGCGCTCAGGGTTCCAAGTTCCCTGACCTTACTCAACAACTCGAATGGGCCTTCACCAAAGACATATCCGTTCTCTGTTTCAAGCCAGATCTTGAAGTTTGCCTTTATTCCTTTCAGAGGCATTTCTATTCCGATAGATCCTTGATTAATCCGGGTTGAAATAGTTAACCACGTTCACAAGTGCGCTGTGGTTTTGTATACGTCGTTGTTCTCAGATTCATCAATAGCTAGATTGTCTGCTAGAGATAAGGGTAGAAAACATTAAGCAAGACCTCCAGGAACAAACACACTGCAGACCATGTTGGGCCGGTAGTTCAGTGGTATGAACGCCCGCCTCACGCGCGGGAGGTCATGGGATCAAACCCCATTCGGCCCACCATTCCACAAGCTTTGGTTTTTTCTTGTTGGTGCTATTAGAGGTTGGAATACTTGAAGGAACACTCAGTTACAGAGATTTGCTATATCATCTTATCAGATATAGAGAAACATGATTAAATGATGATATTGACTCTATCACTATGTCTCGCTGATTTTCAACGTTCATGTTTGGATATTAGTTTAAATATGTCTTGAAATTATGATATTGATGGTCAATGAGGAATAGATCATGTCTAAAATAAAACGAGAAGATAAACCGTATCGGCTCATATCTGCAGAACTTCCAGTTCTGGAGAGAGCAGTAAGAACATCAGAATACGACGAGTTACTTGATGATTTCATCAAGAGTTCACTAAAGACTGCTAGAGTTGAGTATCCAGATAAATCTATGAAAGCTCTCATGGCCGCATTGCGATCAAGAATAAAGAAAAGAAACCTTAGTCTGAGAGTGGCCTTGAGGAAAGGTAACCTATATCTTACTAAAGCTTAGATTGGATATAGAACTCTCACTTTTCTACAGTATTGGTCAATTCGTAAAGCTTATTCGTAATAGATTTTCTAGTTTTTCTAATACATGAAGAATGAGATTAGTCAACATAATGAGACAACAGGCTCTTAGATATGATTAATAGGGCCGATATTTGCTGTGTTTTTCACATCATTGATGTGTAGCGCGTGTTTGACAATCATTACTCATTTGGAATTCTATATGATGATGCACATGAGTCTAATTGCTCCGCTTGCACTTTTACCGTTTTGGATCAGACGAGCGCAATTGACTAGTTCAAGACTCAGCAAGAGATGTAGCACAGATGAACTCCAGATTCATATAACATAAAGGAAAGAACCAATTGAAAGCCTCGTAAAAACCCCATTGCATAATGTGAAAATCTTGATTGATCTCGTCCTTATCGCATTAATAGCTGTCATGTTGCTCATTGCATCCTACCAAGACATCCGTAGTAGAGAGGTCTCCGACAGTTTCTGGATAGTGATTGGAGGTGTGGGAGCTCTCAGAACACTCTACTATTCCTACATGAATCCTTCAGACATAGTCATGGAGCTGATTTCCATTGGTGCCAGTGTTGGATTGGCCTTGGCCATGTTCTATTTGGGACTGATGGGCGGAGCGGATAGTAAAGCTCTGATAGCTCTCGCTGTCGCTTTTCCTATTCGATCTGAACTGTTGCCATCCACGGGTTATGTTCTGCCGATATTTCCTTTGTCTGTCTTCATCAACGCCATCCTTCTATCATTGGTCATACTCCCATACATCCTCGCACTGAATCTCATCTGGATCTTGAGGAAGCGTCCTCTATTCGACAAGAGTGTTGAACTGCCCTACTGGAAGAAGATCCTGATTCTTATCACAGGAGTGAAGAAGAACGCTTCGAAAGTGGTCGGCAATGTGAACTATCGTCCCTTGGAATATATCGAGACGAAGGACGGCCATGCACAGTACTCATACGTTCTTTTTCAGTCTGCTGAGGAGGAACCGGATATGAGTGGGACTCTCAAAAGTATTCAAGCTCTAGATATTGAATCAGAAATCTGGGTTACACCGACTCTCCCATTCCTGGTCTTCATATCTTCTGGTTTCTTCATATCAGCGTTTGGAATAGACCTCTTGTATACCCTTCTAGCCCTCATGTCTCAAATTTGAGACATAACTCATGCGTTTCAATGCTCTTACTCAAGCTGCAAGCCATTCGCACATGATAGTTTTGCGGCAATTCCGATTAGTTCATTACAGAGTTTCCCAACTGTAGACCTAGCAGTTTGAAGATTATTCGGGGATAATCTCCTTGTTTGGTTGGGTTCAATACGTTGGGTCTAGGTGATCTTCGTTGACTAAGAAATGGCTTCGTGAACGGCGTTACGATCACTACCACAAGCTGGCAGTAGAAGAAGGGTACCGTAGCCGCGCGTCGTACAAGCTATTCCAACTTAACGAGAGATTTGGATTCATCAAGACTGGGGACGTAGTGCTTGACTTGGGAGCAGCACCAGGTGGATGGATGCAGGCGGCTAGAGTACTTGTTGGGGAAAGAGGGTATGTCTTGGGGGTGGATCTCAAAGAGATTGAGAGATTCAATGATCCAAATGTGGCATCAATTGTTGCTGATGCAGAGAAGCTTCAGCCAGCTGATTATAAATCTCTGCTGCCACGCTACCCAGACGTCATATTAAGTGATATGTCGCCCAACCTCTCAGGGGTCTGGAGCCTAAACCATGTTAGGCAACTTGACTTGGCACGAATGACCTTGGGACTATCAACACAGATTCTGAGTAGCGGTGGAAACATGGTAGTCAAGGTCTTTCAAGGTGAATTCTTCAAATCCTTTCTTACCGAAGCCAGAAGTCTCTTTCAAGTTGTTCGAGCTGCGAAGCCTATGGCGAGTCGTTCAGAAAGCGCCGAAATGTATCTGGTCTGCTTAGGACTTAGAGAATAAAGAACGAAGCTGAAGCGCACGAACTGTTGGAAGGGTCCTGGGTCTAGACTCGGACTATTAGGGTTCCAGCCTGTCTTTCTTTGAGGACTCCGGGCAACACTGCCTAGGTTAGCGCGCGCTGGCATTCAACAGTCACCTATCCGAGACATGACTTGGCACGACTCCACACCAAGATACACAGACTAAGCTTTGGCCGCTTGACTCGGCTATAACGACATCTGTGTTTCCAATAGGATGCTTGAATGGGAAACCGAAGGAGATATTCTCAAGGATGAGAGGAAGCATGTGTCGATAAAGACCACCATGTCCGACGATGACAACTGAATCAGATGAACCATTGTACTTGGGCACAATCTCTTCAACAAAAGGAATGAATCGAGCCTTGATGTCAAGAAAGTTCTCGCCATCTTCTATCCGACTCTCCCATAGTCCTCGTAACCAATCCTGAGCAACACGGTCGTACAAGTTCCAGCTAGGGGCGTCAGATTTGCCTTCTATAATCCCGCAGTCGTATTCTCGCAATGCTTCAACAGTCTCAACAGGTGCATGCAACAGGTCTGAAAGAATCTCCGCAGTCTGAACAGCTCTGAGAAGTGGACTGGAAAAGATTCTCTCGACCCTAAGATTTCTGAGTTTGACCGACAACTCAGCAGCCTGATTTCTGCCTCTCGTTGTAAGCCCACTGCCAAGGCTTCGATTCGAGACTCTACGTAACACATTCTCCTCACTTTCTCCGTGCCGGACGAAGTGGATTCTCACCACGGTGCGCACCTCATTAGATGCTCTTCTAGTAGATTCTGATTTCAGTTCTAGTATGCTATTGTTTCTTGCGCAATGATCGCAAGATAGGTTAGTCAGACACTCATGTTACTGGGCTTGTTGCCAAGAATAGCACGCATTAGAACGAATTGGCTTGGGAAGCTAATCGCTAAGATAGCTTGAAGCAAGCAATCATTACGATTGAATCCGGTACAGGACTATATGGTCGTTGGCTTAGATGACTCCGTAACCCTTGGGCTTGTATCTATCACATTTCGGGTAGTTTTCTGTAGTGCAATAGTCTTTGACTCTTTCTGGGGTAGGTGTATGCGTCCCTAGGCCAGTCCATTTGTCCTTCATGATTCCGCACTTATTGTTTTTCGGGTCGTAGTAATGGCACGCCATTTTTCCAATCACGCTTACGCAAAAAGGCGTATTTTGG
>JBGOZA010000079.1:0-5734 GCA_041480025.1 Bathyarchaeia archaeon
CATTATGCAACAGCATAACAGTCTCGCATGTTTCCGATTTCAGCTTTTCCAACAGTTGCAACCTGCAGGCGTGCGCGCCATTCGGCTCACTAGCACGTTCCAGACGATACGCCAAAAAGCCGAAACCCTCAAAACTGATATCTGAACTGATTGTTACTATCTACCTCGACAACTTCAACACACAAAGTCAAAAGCAACGCACGCGCGCGCTAACTTTGATTATATTGAAACAAAAAGCTTAACCGCCTAAGGTATAGTATGATTCAACGTTGTTGCATATGAAACCTGTCGAGCGTCGTCTGCTCTCTGAGCTTATGAAGAATAGTCGGAGAAGTGATCGAGAGTTAGCCTGAGTCCTTGGAATCTCACAACCGACAGTCACTAGACTTAGAGGAAAACTTGAGAAGATGGGAGTTATCAAAGAATACACGATGATTCCAGATTTCAACAAACTAGGATATGACTTGATGAGTTTCACGTGTGTGAAAATGAAACAAGGTCTGAACAGTGAAGAAGAAAAGGAATTTCATAAGTATGTCAGCAAATTCGAAAAAGAACACCCTCACGCCGAGCTGATTTCCGTCAAAGGAATTGGATTGAACAAGGACTACGCATTCGTCAGTTTCTTCAAAGACTTTTCGACATACTGCGAGATTAATAGACTTTCAAGAGCAGTCCCTTACTCAGACATAAACGAAGCACAGAGCTTTCTGGTCGACCTCAGAGATACAGGCTTAAGAAAGGTTTTGAGCATGTCTTCCATAGCCAAGGATACTCTGATTCAGGAAAAAGAAAGGACTTGACATAGCGCGCCCTAGGATCGCGCGCGCTGCTCTTAATCAATTAATGTGTTAAGCTGTTGAAAATTTATGATAGCTCTTGCAATGTCTCGCATATTTATTATACCATTATTGTCGAGGTCAGAACTAGAATCATAGTTTACTTGCCCAAGCTTACAGTTAAAAAGCCTTGAAATACTTGCAAAATCAGTGTTCCTTGATAATTCCTTAAGATAGTACGGCTCAACGAAAAACACGCCACTGGTTTCAGGAACAAAAAAAATCAGTTCTAATATTCCAAGTTTGAACATTACTCTTACGGGCAACGATTCTGGATAGAAATCCGCTTGAGGTACAGCGGTTATTGGAGCGATGAAACTGTAAGCAACACTAATGTTTCCGTGATGGTCGCTAAGGATAATAGTATCGTGATTTTGAACAGTGAATGTTCCTGTATCAGAAACATTGTACAGGACTCTAGACTGCAAATCACCCGTTGAATTGAAAGAGGTTCTGTCTCTAGAGCCTAATGATCGAGCGTACACTGTCATCGGAAACAATAAGATGATGCAGAGCAACGTCATGGTTAGGATATGATTTTTCATATCCAAGCTTCATTCCTAGAATCCTTGGTCACATTATCTGTTTCAATGCAAATAAACCTTCTTGCAACACTGAGCGCGCTCCCACGCAACATCAGTCGCGACAGACACCAACGAACTAATAACAAGGTTCAGATCAACACGCATATCGAAGATAAACCAAAAAAAACAAAGTAAGCAGCGTCAACAAGAACCAGACTTGTAGAAATCGGCCCAAGAACGCCAATGCGACCTATGGATACGACCGCGACTAAAGTGAATGATGACAGCGACGATCTCCTCGGAGACATAAGCCTTTCCCCCATCTGCAATTTAAGGGGAAAAGCAGGCTCTCATCACATACGCGAACCAATCCTGAAAGCTATGCGTTAGCTCGCTATTAGTCTCTCTGAAGTAAAGGCATATTGTCTCCTCGTCGCACAGCGACAACGAGAGTGAATGGATGTGTGATGAACATGTTGAGAACTGAGAACCCAGAGGAACAGATAATTGCCCTAGACCATATAGGAACGTACAGGACTCCGAGAGGAGTCATAAAAGTCCTAGTGGTCACAATCCGAGAAAAGAGCGCGATAGATGGAAATGAGTAAGAAAGTGAGAAAATGGATGAAAAACCAAACAACAATACAGAACCAATAGAAATTACTGAGGCTAGAAGTCGGGTTACAACCAACACGCCAGCTCCTTGTTCGACCAGTAACCACGTGCAGGGCTGGACTCAAGAATACACGGCATGGTCGGATTCGGACATGTGCAGAACGGACTAGTGCTCTGGCGCACCGTCGTTGTCGTCACTTCGTGTTCATCCTAACGGAGGTTGAGACAGTACACGTCCTCTAATAACGCGAAGATATCTTTGCAGATCATTCATGGCATCATTTGTTAGTCCATATGCTTGTTGAACAAGGTTTTCGAGTTCAGCCTCACAAGATTGCTGATGAGCATTCAATTGCTTTGCGCACTTAACTATTGAAGACTGTAGATTGTCACTCTTTCTGTATCTTGGAATCGGAAGTACCCCAACAGTCCATTGAAAGAATTGCTTGTAGGGGGCGCCACCCTTTGGTTCTGCAATTGCATAAGCGAAAGCCCTGACCGGAATTGAATTGAGAAATGCAGTCACGAGTAGTCCCTCCTCTCGGGAATTTGTAGCTACAAAATATGCGGAAGTATCAAGAATGGTCGCCCTCGAACCAAGCTGGGGAATATCCAATTCCGCAGGTATGAATGCCGCTTCTAGTTGAGTGGCATGTTTGGCAAACGCGACTTTTGCGGAGTCAACTTTGTTGTCAGAGATTTCCATGATAGAGTAGAACGGTGCCGGGTCCTTCACATTTTCTACGGACGCTTTGAACAAGGCACGATTCTGTAGCTCGCTCCTATATCGTTCGAAGTGCTCATACGTTTCCCTGAAGTCCTCTTGAAGGGTCTTCTCAGGGATCGGCGACCAGTTTTCATCTCGCCGGTGAGGAACTAGAATGTATTTGAAGGAAAAGCGCCAAGGTGAAATGTTTCCTCCTTTAATTAATGGGTAGACTAGTTCGCTTTCTATCTGAGCTCTCTCTCCTTTGTCGAAGTTGGCCTCAACAAACTTGCCTTGAGACGCTGAAATACTTCCGATCTGATAAGCGGATATTGAATCGGGTTTGACGCCCATGTAAATTGGATAGCTGTCTCCTAGTCTTTCTCCCTTTTCTTGCATTCTCCGAAAGAGTGAGCATATATTCGGAGGTGCTGTGAACCATGGTGCTCTCTTGTAATATGGTGCGCTTGGCTTTCTATCAAGTCGCATTTCCTCTGAATTAATCATCCACTCAATAGGCTCAAGATTTGGGGGTTCTTCTGGTGTCTCCTTTCTCTTTCGTTGCCCTTTCCGAGTCATGTAGCAGTACGATATTTCCTCCTTATTGCTACCTTTTTCGTTAGTCACTATGGGAATAAAGGCCCAACAAAGTGCTCCTTCGTGGATGTCAGTGATCAAGGTCAAATCGACAATTCTCGTGACCTTGTTTTCAAGCATGCCCTCTCGCCATCCTCCAGCATTTCGAGTTTTGGCAAGTGAACTCGTTAGCAGAAAAGCTAGTTTCCCAGAAGTTTTGAGATATTTCTTGAGAGCTACGTAGGTGAAGGGGAGACAAGCTACATAGGCTCTCTCAGCGGCACGAAACCTTGCAGTGGCTTTCTTGAAGCCAAGTTCGTAGGGTCTCTGGAATCCGGAACCTTTGACCAACTCGTGAATATCATCGCGGTAGTCTTTGGGAACATGTACCGGCGCAACCCATGGCGGATTTCCCACGACATACTCGAAGGGTTCACTCAATACCGGAGCAAAGAAATTCTCGATGAATCTCGCCCAGATCCCATCGATTCCATCCTGTTCCAGTTTGGCAAAGATCTCATGTAGCGCTCTGAGCCTCGGTCTGTAACGACCCTCAATATCCTCGCCAAGTCGCAATTTCATGGCCTCAAGAAACTCGCTACTTGGGCGTTTTGAGAATTCTGCTAGGCCTTGGAGAAGAATCCGGGAAGGCTCTGCTACTTGATCCGTACCTTCAATGTAAGGAATCGAGATTGTTCCAATAGCCGTCCTCTTCAAGACATATTCCCGCATCATCCCTTCATTTTGGTAGGATTCTTGGGGCATGATTATGCTATCGCACAAATATACGGGGATCTTGAGAGGCTTTGATATGTGGACCTTCTGCAGAAGGTCCATCAATGACAAAAGATAGTTGACTCGAGCTGTTATGACTGCCACAGGATTTATGTCCAGCCCGACTATAGAGCTGAGGATCTCTTCAAGTGCCTCGGTAGGTTCCCTATCTCTTAGAAACTCTTTCTTCTTTGAGATGGCAACTGCCAAGAAAGTTCCCGACCCGCACGCAGGGTCAAGAAGCCTTCCATTTCCTTCGTATCCGACCTCTTTCAATAGGAGTTCTGCGACCCAATCTTTGGTGTAGAACTCTCCAAGCGCTTTGCGGAGCTTTGCAGGTATAAATTCCTGATACACCCGCTTCAGAACGTCTCGGTTGATTTTTTCTACATCATAGTTCTTCAAATAGGAGGCTATTTTGCGAATGCAATCAAAAACGCCTGAAGCTGGAATTGCCTGAAACCAAGAGAACACGTCTTCTTCAATCAGATTTGCATAGAGCATCGGCAAGGTCTTTTCGGCACTTGCCAATCCTTCTCGAGGATCGTCACATACTCTTTCGAGCAAGGAGATCTGGCCCAGAAGCTTCAGATTATCTGAGATATGAAGAGCAAGCAGTTTCAAGATTAGCGCGTAGTATGTGTGAACCACGAACAAAAGATATCGCACATCATCTTCAGACTGCAAAGAAGAGATCTCAAGCCCGTACGTCGGCATCGCCTTTGCAAGCTTTTCCGCTGGAATAATCTTGCTGGTTGCAGTCGAAAAAAGCATCTCCCACTGACTATAGAACTTATTGACCCTCTTGTCTTGTCTGAACGTGCGAAAGTCATGCCACAGCACACTGACAGAAGCTTTGCACAGATTGGTGCCTGGTCCGAAATCTTCAAGAAGATTCTCAGGGGTGAGTTCGCGCCTATTCATTATTCGAAGAGTCTGGTCGAACCAGATTGCAGCTTTCTCAATTGGGAAAAAGCAGTTCGGACGATCGAGCTGTTTTCCAGACCAGTCAACTGTAATCAATTCCTTTGCCTGTTGGTTGAATACAACAATAGTAGCTAACTTGCCATCAGTTGCGAATCCCTCTAGCTTCGCCAACATTATCTTCTTCTCTGTTGCATAGCTTCGCATGTACTTGCGAATCTTTGTCAGGGCGTCTTCCTGGATCGAAAAGCTCGACAGCTTACCTGGATCTTTGAATTCAAAAACTACATAACCAATTCTGGCGTCTGAGCGCCCACTTATCAGACTCTCCTCAACCTTGACAGTGGGACTCAAATGAAGATTGAGACATATTTCCTCAAGGCGGCTCAGAAAATAATAGCGAAGTTCGTTCTCGTTTCCACAAGCATCTGCCTTGCTCTCAATACCCTTGACGAAATCGCTAAAGACTGACTGGTTTGACAAATTGAACTAGCCCACGTCCTTAGATGACGCACTTAGCCCTTTCACTCATCTTTTCATTTAAGACTTTCTTATTCACGCAATAACTCATCATGTGCACACATATGCGACCCTTGTACATCTTTAGGCGAGTTTCTTCAAAGGTGATCCAGATTCTGCCACCGAATAACCGTTTTCCTTTTTGATCGTGTAGATTACGTCTGCCACATCCACTATTTCGGGATGGTGAGTTATTATCAGCATTTGAGGTATGATCCTGCCGCCTTCCCTGAAGAAAGAGCTCAGAATATTCACCA
>JBGOZA010000080.1:0-5702 GCA_041480025.1 Bathyarchaeia archaeon
ATTCTGATACGTTCCGTGCCAAATCTGATAGCCAACTCCCCTATTGGGTATGATACAATCTACTATGCCACACAAATCCTCGACTGGAGAAATAGTCTGGCAAACCTCAACATCGTTTTTCAGACTCCTCTTCATCTAATACTTCTTGGTCCTGTTTACGCACTTACTGGTGCCGATCCTTTCGCTCTCCTAGGGATGACACAACCGTTGCTCTACGGTCTTCTTTCAGTGTCATTCTACTATGCTGCAAGAAGGCTTCTAAAATGGGAAACCAAATGGGCTTTGTTGGCCACATTGATTTTCCAGCTTCAAACGGTCACGCTTAGGATATCTTGGGATCTTCTCAGAAACGAACTCGGCCTCGCAATACTCCTCTTCACATTACCCATGTTGAAAGACATAAATAACCGGCCGTTGACGTTTGCCTTTCTTTCTTTCTTGGTAGTCCTTTCACATCAGACAACGACCATTCTCCTCTTCACAATAATAGCCTACAATTTAATCACTCAATTCAGGAAACATGAATACGGTGACATCAAAAGGCTAGTGCTTTGTTCCTTACCTGCTGCGCTCCTTTTCACAGGAGTATTAGCGAACAGCACGGGATTACTCGTAATACCATTCACAGAAGGCCCGAGCATCTTCCCCAAAACAGTCTCCCTCGCTGAAACGCCAAAAATATTCTTGAACTATCTAGCTGGTGACGACTACGTCAACTACAATCAATCCTACATCAGCTTGCTTACGGACGTAATATCCTTGTACACAGCTTCTTTCATCCTAATACTCCCTTTGGTAATAAGAGGTACAAAGACGCTCCAAGAAGGAAGCATAGCGGTCTGGACGGGATTCTGCGCTTTCGCATCACTAATGTGTCTTGCCTCTCCTAGCTACGCTCTTCTCCTTTGGTACAGATGGATGCAGTTGCTGATTGTTCCATACACATTCTTCGCAACAAATGGAATCTGCAGGATATCAGAGGATAGGAGGTTCAGGATTTCAAGAAAGAAACTGGCAATCTCGGCATGTTTGATCTATGCTGTTGTCGCAGCCCTCTATCTGGCGACACCTTACACAAATCCGATCTCAACCTATGCCGCTATTTCACCATCAAGCAAGTACTCTACCTCAACCATGTTGAGCAACACCGTTCCCGCGGAAGATACTCCAAGTGTGAAAGAGGCCTTGCAATGGATCAGCCAAAACATGGGTACCAATTCATGTCTATTGACGAGAGATGTTTTCTTCAACTGGGCGAAACTGTACCTCAACAAAGACGACACAATCGTCTATTATCGTAACAGAGATGTTTCAGTAGGAATCGAACTGGCAGAATCACACAATTTTGGAATAATCTACTGGATTTGGTGGACCGAGAACGGCATAGGACTCAAATGGTATGGTCAATCAGTCCCAACAGGTTTTAGTCAAATATACAGAACCGGCAACATAGTCATCTACAGGTATCAGTAACTGGAAACAACCGAACGAAATGCCCGTCCAGAACTTCCTAAGATGTGAGTGAAACTCTGACCAAGAGCCATAGGTACTTGAGCCAGTCTCTGATCTTGGACTTACCCATGTGTTCTGAGTGATATGGAACTTCATAGATCTTGAAACCTCGCTTCTTCGCCTCTATTAGGATTCTCAGATTGAATTCCCCACCTGCATCTCTGGGACTGTAACATTCCAAGAACGCCTTCTTCTGGTATCCTCTGAAGCCATGCGTGTAGTCTCTCACACCCATATGTAGAAGAGTCCTAGCTAGCCAGTTGCCAGCCTTTGTAGCTATTCTCCTCTGAAAAGATGAGGCATCCATCCCGCTCCCCTCAATGAATCTGCTCGCTATCACTATTTCATATTCCTGAAGAGGAGTAGTTATGAAAGGGACGAACTCTGGTTGGTGATGCAGATCAGCATCCATCATAACAATATGCTCGGATTTGGCGGCCAGAATCCCTTCATAGACTGCAGTTCCCACGCCCATTTTCGAGGGACGATGAACGACAGTGATGTCTCCGTACTTCAGAGCCAAATCATCAGCGATCTTTCCAGTACCGTCTGGACTGTTATCATCAACGACAACAATTTCGATCTTGCCGGCAATCTTGTCAGAGATTTGCTGCAATTTGTCCACAATTATGGGCAGATTCTTCGATTCATTGTAGGTTGGAATGACTATACTAGCCACGTCAAGCATCAGATAGTCCTCGAACTCGGCAACGTGCCTGATATCAATGCCGCTTCTTATTTAAGATGAACCAGATCTGCGGCTATCCTAGTATAGCGGTCTGATAGAACAGATTTCACAAATCTGGGCTACAGTCACCAAATAAAACTAGTCGTCAGCTCTACCTGAGCGCGCGCGCTCCTCTCCTTCTTTCTAGGCCTATTATTCCTAGCATACGGTTTCTTCTTGGCTTCATACTGGACAGGAGAAACGACTGGCGACGGAGGAGGAGGCGGCGACTGGATAGCAGGCTTGAACAAACTAACCTATTTCATCTTTTTGTTAGCTCTATGAGAAGCGTCATCGCGCGCGCTGAGCCCTTTGTGAAGGATGTGTTCGGACAAGGTTCCTGAAGTAACTCAAGAATCGTGAAGTATTCACTCTCCAAAACACGACAAAAAAAGCTTTAGCAGACTTCACAGATATGGCAGAGATGCGAATAGAAGAATAGTGTATTCCGGTAGCCTTGGGGAAGAGATTTCCTGAGGAAGCTGGGTAGTCCTGTGGAAAGCGCTCAGCAATCCGCAAGGATTAAAGAATTCGCCACAATAGCACGTCTCCGATAGCTGAAACGGAACCTTCGTCTGAAGCTGAGGCGAAAGCCGAAGCAACGGTCGAAGCGGAAGACAAGTTACCGGGGGAGGAGAGAAAGTTGGACACCCTCAACTCCTATTCGCACGCGCGTACTTCTAATGTTTCAAGAGTTTTAGTGCACTAGTTTTGTGCCTTTTGTTGCTTTAACGCGCGACTGTCTCTCTTGCCCGCTCCGTCAGCAGGTGGTGAAATAGCATAGAATGATTTAGCGTCTGGCTTAGCTGGAGTAAGAGGAGAGGCTTAGCAACACTCAGCGAGTTTGAATCCTCAGGTGGCAAAATAGAGAACAGTTGTGACGTAGTATTCGTCGCATCTTCGATCCAGGTTCTGTCTCTAGTCCAGTATGTATTTCAAATCCATCTTCCAATCCCTTGACTCCTAAAGTAAGAAGAAGTCAACTAGAGAATGACATCTATAGTCTCAGGTGAGTTTATGGCGTATCTTGTGAAACACTATATGAGGAAAATTGTTCCTACCGTTAACGGAAACAACACCGGCCTAGAGACGGCACAGGAAATGATGGCCTCCGGTCAAGGACTAGTCATTGTTCTAAGAGATGGACAGCCCGCAGGAATGATAACTGAACACGATTTCATGGACAAAGTCGTTATGACGGCGAAAGACCCTTCCAAGATAACTGGAGAAGCAATAATGTCTTCTCCCCTAGTATGCGTTGACCCAGATGACGACCTCCTCGACGCATCCAAACTAATGACCGAACACGGCATCCATGCACTTGCAGTCATCAGAGATGGAATCATTTACGGAACTCTCTCAGCAAGAGACATAGCTGTGTCGCTAGGAGATTATGTAGATAGATCCACTAGGGATATCCTGAGATGGGCTGTACCTCCCTTTTCTAGGTAAAGAAAGACGAATAGAACTCAGGAAAGCGTGCCATCTTGGTGGATAGGCAGGTGCTGTGGTCTATTTGTGGTCCCGAATCTCTAGGTTGGAATTCGAAGAAGAAATGATGGTAATCTCTGATAGGGATTGAATGAGAAAATATGTGCCTAGCCTACCATTCCCCTAGCGTATGCCTAGTCAGAGAAAGCCCAGAATTATGTAACCGCGAGATGGCTTAACGCCAAACAGAGTATGAGGTCAACGTCTTAGGAAGCGTCTAATCTTCAGGCCAAAGCCAAGAATCGACAGTGCGATTCCACTTATCAGAAACATCCACTGCACAAGCGCGGCAGTGGTTGCACCGAAGTATCTTGTAATCTCTAGACCCATTGAAGAATAGGCAGTCAGTAATCCCAGAACCAACATAATCACGCCGGGCGCAATCAAGGCTATGCTGAACAAATTCAAAGGAAGTTCTTGCCTGAGGCTTTGTTTTCGGAGATTTTCACTAACAAAGGAAGGCATAGTTCGAGCAGCAATGACTATCAGAAGTGGAGTGACCAGCAGAACAAATGGAAGCATTGTCACAAACCACCAGACGGTCAAGCCGAGAATGAAGATGATAACTGCCTGATTCGAAAAAGCCAGGTATTTTGCATCACCCAGATACAGAATCTTGAAGACCAATACATAGAGCGCTGCCACAATGAAATTGGCTACTGTCAAAGTGATGTTGGATGCGATGACGAATCGCCCCCAAGAAAAACGTCTAGTGATAACTCCGAATAGGAAGAAGCCTATCAAATTCCCCCAGACGGAAGCAAGATAACTGCCAGGATACAGGTAACCGTATTTTGCAGAATCAGCAATCAAAGTGCCGAGTGCTGCTCCGACTCCTGCAGGAACAGGGCCAAAAACGACAGCAAAGAAAGCGGGAACAACAACTGCTGGTCTAAATTGCCCAACACCCCAAGGGGACGGGATATACGCTGTGAGATAACTGCCTATGGCGTATAGGGCGGCGCATAAGGCGGTTCCTGAAACAGAAAGGGAAAGAGGCATTTTTCGTTGGACAAGGTTATCATGACTCATTGTTGTGCTGTCTTCCTTCGACATGTTTTGTTGAAGCCAATAAGTGACTTGTTCTCGCTGTTAGGCTTTTCCCTTTGCTCTACATATTATTCTATTCTTGGAAGCCTGGTAGTGCCCGCTAGCGCGCGCTAGAACACTGTCAGGACTCTTGAACCCTCTTGAACGACGACTGAGCGTGAACTTTCGGAGAGAAAGGACTCAGCACACAAACAACGTATAAGCAAGAAGTGCGCGCGTATCTTGATTATCTGGAGGCGAGGCGTTGAGAGTAACCGACACTATGAGAAGAAACTTTGTTACGGTAGATGAGACCGCGTCGGTCACCGAAGCATCCATGAGCATGTTGACTAAACGTGAGGGATGTGCAATCGTTCTCAGACAGGGGAAGCCTTTTGGCATAATGACTGAACAGGACGTTACCTGGAAGGTCGCCGCTAAGGGTCTTGATCCAAAGAATGTGAAAGTCGTTGAAGTTATGTCGACACCATTGATAACTATTGATCCAGACGCTGATCTGATGGATGCCGCGAAACTGATGGCAAAGAACAAGATCAGGAGATTGGTCGCTGTTAGAGATGGCACTGTTCAAGGAGTTCTTAGAGCCTCAGATATTTCACGCCATCTTGAGACCTACATGGATCAAGAGATGCGGGCAATATTGAGATATACTTGGATGGACCACTTTTCCTCGGCTGTCTAGTATCGTTTAACCCAGCGCGCTGTCTGGATAATAATAGCATAATTTATCAGGAAAACCGCCTACAAAGAAAACCACATGGCAAATGAATGATTCCCTCTCTCCCGATCATGTTGCAAAAAGCGTATATCAGAGCCAAGCCATCATCGAAAGAAAATCATTGGCTTGCGCGCGCGCGCGCTCTTCGTGACGCAATCGCAGACAAGTGCCCACGAGTACTCGAGTTCTCCTTGACTGACCAGA
>JBGOZA010000081.1:0-5624 GCA_041480025.1 Bathyarchaeia archaeon
ACTGGTAATTGTAGCTGCAGCCTCATCGAACTTGGAGCTCTCTTGAAGAGAAGCGCCGCAGTTCGTACAGAAGCTCCCTTTTCTAACTGTGGTACCACAATTAGGACATTTAACTTCACTCAATATTCTCTTCTCCTCTATGCAAATCTTGGTCTAAGAGACAATAATCTTGGTAGATGAGAAGGTAGTTGAGGTTTTCCCTTAAGTGCAGCAATAATCATCTTTGAGGTTTCTGAGAGAGTGAGTGTCTTCTGGGCTTCTTCTGCCCGGATTCGTAGCGATAACGAGGCGGTCTCTACCTCTTTCTTTCCGACAATGGCTATGTAAGGAACCCACATCGTTTCGGCTTCTCTTACCTTGTTGCCCACTGTCAATTCCCTGTCATCGATATCAACTCTAATGCCTTCCTGTTCAAGCACGTTGGCTATGCTTTCAGCGTAGACTAGTTGGTCACGAGACACTGGTACTATACGTAGTTGTGTCGGGCTCGACCAAACGGGGAGAGATGGATGTTTCATCTTGAGCGCTGTGTCAAAAAGAGTGTAGATGTAACGTTCGACAGTTCCGATTAATGCAGTGTGAAGGATCACGGGGTAGTTGTCTTTTCCTTCACGGTCAACATACTTGATTCCGAACCGTTTGGCGTTGCCTATGTCTATTTGCACTGTCCCAATTTCTCGAGGCCTATTCATCACGTCAATTATGTGATACTCTATGTTCAAAACCCAGTAATAGTTTATTCCTTCAGGGTAGAAGCATAGTAGGACTGGTTTTCTCTCACGGCTGACAAGTTTCTTGAACCAATCTATGTTTTCTTCGAAGAATTTCCGAGATGTTAGGTTGTAGAGTGAATAGTAATCTCTTTCTAGGCCACCAATCTCTTGGTATATCTTCTCGTGGAGTCTGAAGAACCATTTTTCTGCCTCATCCATGTTTGTGCAGAAGACATGTAGATCAGGCATATTCATTCGGCGGACTCTGAAAGACAAGAGGAGTTCACCGGACTGTTCGAGGCGGTAGCTGTCGGCCACTTCAAAGGCGCCGAAAGGCATATTTCTGTAACTGATTAGCCAGTGGCGCAGGATTGCGAATTGTTGGTGGCATGCTGCGTATCTTAATACGAAGCTTCGATCATCTACAACCACTTTGTATAGTCTGTCTCCGAAGAGTTCGGCATGCTCTCTTACGGGTGGCATGTCGAGGTTGAACATGTTTGTTCCTTTGACGCGATAAACAGGAAGATCAAGTGAGTCAGTTATTTCAGAGCTATACGCTGCTATGGAGTCAAAGATGAGTGTTGCTTCAGGTGAATAGTGCATATGTCCGCTATCGGACATATCTTCCCAGTCTATTCCAAATTTCTTCATGTGTCTGATGTATTCTGGCTCGCCTTTTGCCTGCGATTCTTTGCCCAAGGCTTCTTTTTCGACCAGCAATCGGAAATTGGCTTCATCAGGCTTGTACTCATAGTCTTCTGGATCGTATGTCTGGCCATCCGCCGTGAGAATGAGGTACTTTTTCTCTATTGTTGGTCTCTTCGCTTCTGTTTTGGCCAGAGTCTCTTTTGTGTAGGTGCGTGCCTGTTCTGCCAGGGGGTGTCCTTTTATCGATATTGTGAATTGCTTGTTCCATCCAAAAGGCGCCCTATACGTCTCAATTCCCAATGCCTTGGCGCTGTGCTCCATTTCCTTGAGAACCTTGAGTGCTGGCTCGGGCTGTGCCAAATCTGAGCTCAGGTGGGCGTAGGGATAGATTATTATCCGATCTGCCTTTATCTGGTCAAGATACTTTTTCGTATCCGAAATAGCTCTCTTAGCAGTCTCTTCGTCATCTGTTTTCTCGACTGCCGTAAACAGGACAACAACTTCTTCAACGCGGACGTTCTGCTTGTCCGATTCTTCAGCCGTCCTAATTTCTTTGCTAATCGGCTTGTATTCTAGGAAATTTGAGTGAAGTTGTAGAATCCTCATGATCTATCAGCTCTCTGCGTTCCAACGCATCCTCTGAATATCCTGATCCTTGCGAGTCTTCTTCTTCAATTCACGGTAATGAGTCTGACAAAGATAGATGTGTCGAGAATCCTCGACTCTAAGCTTGGCGCGTTCAACAAGATTGGATGAGACAGATCTAACAGCTTTCTCTGCACATCCAGAGACGCTGCAGGATACCCCCTTATCAATTCGACCCATAGGGCAACAAACCATCCTCTAACCTGCTCAAGAGCTATTAAACCGTTCTGCCACAATATCTAGAAGCCTTGACCAAAGAGGACAACAACATTCCGCTGCTTGGACTGGGTACATATACGCTTATCATCAGAGTCCCGAAGGCCTCCGAGATTACCGTTGGAGCTCTGGGCGTCAGACATTTTCAGAGTGGCCTATACATCTACACTGGTTCAGCCCTTGGGGCAGCTCAGAATCTTCGCGCTAGGATAGCTAGACATATGAGGACTGAAAAGAGGCGAAGATGGCACATCGACTATCTCTTGGACGTTGCTCAGATCATCGCTGTGGTGTTTTGTGTATCTCCAAGACGCCTTGAATGTGCCGTTGTTGACGCCTTGTACAAGCAGGGGTCGGTTGGGGTCCCAGTTAGACGTTTCGGGTCATCAGATTGCAGAAGTTGTGTTTCACACCTGTACCGTCATTTTTCAGATAGTCCATTTTTCATTGTTGACGCTGTTGAAAAAGCCTACATGAGCCTAGGTGTTGTTCCCAAGGTCTTCTACGTCTAGTACAGTAGGTCTATAGGCACTTCCACATCGACGGCAGAAGCAAGTTTTCTCAGGTTCTCGCAGCTCATGTTCTCGGTTCGCAGATATTCAAGTAACTCCTTGTCCGTCATTCCTAGGCGTCTTCCTTCGGCTACTGCATTTCTGAATGCTTCCACTTCGGTTGGGCGTTCCACATATTCGAATCTGTCATCAAAGAGTTCTCTTCCGTCTAGATGCTGTTTCACATGTGTCAGTTCGTGAACGATATCTAGATAGATGTCCCTTTCATCTCCGTTTCTCATATATTGCACACTTACTATGAGGTGGCCATCATCATTGCTGACGCCCATATATCCGCGCCTTGAATGGAACTCAACCTTCAGGCCTGCTGTTACCTTCTCAGTCTCGCTTCCAAAGATTGCTTTGATTGCGTCCAGCTTCTGGAATCCTTGAAAGTAATCAGTGAATTGTTTCAGTGGAACCTGAACATCACGGTTTATCGTTGCGTCATTTATCACAGTTTTTCCCCGACAGTTTAGGTTACAAAGCCTACCCACACGTTATTTAAAAACTTGTCCTGAACTGTTCTTTCAGAACTCTGAGGTTTTTGGCTTCCAGAAGGTTACTTTAGATGGGATTGTGGTTAAGTATGAGCGCAAAGCCATTTATGGCGACAGATTCAGCAATGAAGAAGGTTGCATTGGCTCTCATTGTTTGTCTAGTAGTATCAGCCTTGTCTCTCGTAATTGCTCAAGCAAGTGCCAGCCTGCAGTTCGTTGAAGATCCTAAAGGTGACTTCACGGTAAAGGCAGGTCAACCCACCAAAGAATTGTTTCTCGATGTTAGGAACATGACTGTGGACTATGATCAATCCTCTGATAAGATTCTGGTTGCAGCACGTTTCTTCGCGGCCTTACCCTCAGGAGGCCCCGACGAATCAACAGGTAACTCATCAAGCTACTACTATCTTTGCACTTTCGAGACCGGAATAAACGTCACAGTTGATCAAACCTCAGTAGTACTGGAGGCAAATGCTAACTGGAATTCCGCTTCTTTCATGACAACAGTAAGAGGCAATACATACAACGGCACAGCTTCACCGGTCAAGTACACTGTGAAGAACGATACGATAACGTTCAGCATACCCCCATTTATCTCTGGTTGGGGAGGAAGAGCCAAACAGCTCATCGTTAAGATTGAAGCTGGATACGAGCATTATCCCACCTCCAATCCAGTCCAACCCGATATATTGTACTATGACAATGCGCCTAATCAAGACGCGATAACATTCAGCGTTCCAGCAGCACCGTTTAACCCGGTTCCCATAGTAATCGTCATTGGAATAATAGTGGTATCAGCTATAGGCACCTGGAGAATGCTTCAGAGAAACGTGCGCACATCCAAGAAAAACAGATAATTGCTTCAGAATGACTTTTCAACGCGCGCAGTCGTACAAACGCTCAGTTCGCGCGCGCGCGGCATAGTGTATGTTGACGTTTGAAATCATTTTGTTCTTATAGAACAGCGCATTCTGGACTTCTCCGAAGTAGCGGACCACATCCATTCCCTTAGAGGTTATCCTGAATCTCTTCTTCATAGTATCTGCATTCTGCTGGATCAAGCCCTGGTCCTCCAAAAACTCCAAACACTTAACGACCCTATCATAACTGAGATTAGCCGCGTAAACAACTCTCGCCGGTGATTCCCTTCCATTAGCTATAGCTTGCAGTATATCGACGTATAATTCGACTCTTGAACGCCTGTACGCAATCGCCATATGTTCTCTCTCCTATGGAGAGTATAACAGTTCAACAGTATATATGCCTTTCGCTCATAATGAGAATAACTGCTTAGTAGACGGTCAAGTATCACAACTGATGAAGAACCCTGGGAGATCGTATGTCGTTCCCTATTGGCAATGACGGATTTCGGTCACTTTCACTAAGAGTCATTTTCTAGAAGGTTGAGGGATTGAACAGCGCTATAACATTCAAGTGTATTCGAGCTGAGAAAGATTCTCGGAGCGATTTTGGGAAAGATAGGTCAGAGTATCCACTAGATCTCTTCATTGATGAGGTTAGACGAATAGGTGACGCGAAAGCAATTGTCTCTTTCACTCTGCGCTCGTCAGCGAAGACAGGACTGGCAAGTTTCCACATAGCAGGGGAGATGCATCTTCAGGGAAGCCAAAGCGAAATATCTGCTGCTGTATCATCATCCGGAAAAGAACCGCCTAGCATATGGAAGAGTATCTATGATGAAAGCTACAAGATGCTTATTGCTCTGGCTAAGTTGATTGATGTTCCGTTTCCCTTATCCGATGCTGAAAAATCGTCGGTGGTAGTTGAGTAATCTCACACCAATTCCTCAAAAATGAAAGGATCCGGGTTCTAGCACGCACATCTACGTGGAAGGGTTGTTTCCAACAACATTACTTCTTCTCTCCATCAATACGACATCGCGCCACACACCATTCAATCTTCCCAAACGTTCCCTAATGCCAACTTCTCTGAATCCACATTTCTTATGGAGCATAATACTGGCCGCGTTCTCGCGTAGAATGCCCGATTGTAGAGTCCACAGCCCAAGATGCTCAGATTCAGTTATGAGTGCTTTGAGAAGAGCTTCACCAATCCCTCTTCTCTGATTCTTTGCAGACACGTAGATGCTTATCTCTGCGACGCCTGCATAGACACATCTGTTCGAAACTGGACTCAGAGCAGCCCAGCCAACGACCGTTCCCGAATGTCTGGCAACTAGGCGACATTTTTCAATATGTCTCTTGTCCCATTCTTCAAAGGAAGGTGCCTGAGCTTCAAACGTTGCGTCACCCGTCTCGGCACCCTCTAAGTAGATGGCGCGAACTGCCTCCCAGTCTGATTCCAGCATCGGCTCAATAACGAATTGC
>JBGOZA010000082.1:0-5583 GCA_041480025.1 Bathyarchaeia archaeon
TTCATCGCTGACAGAGAACTTAGGACATTGTCGCCTATATAACATGACTACCCGAGATAGCGAATTTTGCGCAACGTGGGACAAGAGACAGTGTCAGATAACTCAAACCAAGTTGATACTCTATTACTAACTTCTCAGGCATGAACTATCTCTTTATGACGCGAGTCTTTCATCGGAGGTATTTGCCATGAGCACGCTACGGATTTACTCTTCTAGAAAACGTATGCGTGTTACATAATGTAGACATCATTATGAAACATTATGTTCAGGAACTATCTACTAAGAGCACTCTGCAAAAAACTCCCAGAGTACCCTAGCTATGCTACTCATCGATGAGGAAAAGGCTTCCAGCGCGCGCTAATCATCTAAGCCATCAGCATTATCTCCAAAAAGGCCTTCGATTAACAGTCCATTCCTCATGAGAAATGGGTAGGCTTTCGATCGTCATCCCAGTATTTCCGAGTTTCAATATAATGAATCTTCGCTTCAAACAGATCTCGAAACATGTCTTCATCGCTCGTATGCATTCTGGCTAAAACACGTGACGCCGTTTGCGGTCCTATTCCGTGGATGCTAAGGGCCATAATACCTCTTTTTCCATAGGATAGAACGACATCAGCGTTCCTCCTAGTCTCAGTCAAAATCTTCTGCTCATCAGCATTCAATTTCTCCCTGTGAATACGTTTTACCACAGCATTTTTAGCGAAAGGATTTGGCCTATCGAACGCAGCAATCAAGAAAGACCCACATTTTGGACATATCGGTTTCTCAGGGATATCTCGTATCCTGGCTTCTTCTCCCCAATCTCCACATTGGAGGCAGAAAAGCTCAACTCTAGAAGCTTCGGTTCTTTCTTGAAGTCTCACAACCGACTGAGCCTTAACGGTTTCTGGGGCCTTCATCTCAGGAACCGCAGCAAAATGGTTCAGCATTCGAAAAGATATAGGGCTAGGTTCTGAGACGAGAACAGTTTTGATAGTTACAGTTCCTGTCCGAACCCCATCGAGTACTTTTCGAAAGCTTTCCAGATCTACTTTTCTGGCTTGTGCCTCATTAATGGTCTCCTCATAAACTGGGGTTCCCTCAAATCTCTGACACAAGTCTTCCAAATCTGCCTCACTCAGGTAAGTTCCTCTTGGGAGAACGCCGAAACGTTGAGCAACGAACTTCATATAGTATCCGAATGGAAATCTCGAAGTAAGACATCTCCTATATGCTTCCTCAAGCCCTGTAGACGTCTGCGAAAAAACCTTGTCTCTTAGTTCTTCCATAATCCTCTGAGTGATTTCTATATTGAGAACTAGGAGTAAGCGATATCCATCCGCCCACCAATTCTGAATAAGAGCTGTGCCTCGACAAGAGTTTTCAATCAAATACCCAAGGAGACGATTCACTCTTTCTCCATAGCAACTATGGATGACAAGGTAACGATCGTACCCTTCAAATACAATTGTGATATCGTCAGCAATCGGAATTCCTCCTTTCATCATTTCCTCTTCTTCTTCGGCGACCATTCGTATAGCATGGCGTTCGACGGGAAACGATGATGAAAAAGTCCCAGCTGTGTCCTTGTTTCCTCTCTCAATTTCCTCTGATATCCTCCTTCTTAGGTGACCAACTTCAAGAGCAGTCTCGTAGGGAACAGGTAACATCTCTCCATCCCATCCAGGTATGGCTGCGGTAGGGTCCTCTACTGGCTTCACGTGCACAATTCCGTCTTCACCGATCTGGATGATCTGCCATACAAAACCTCTGCTGATAAAATTGAGTCCTACCCTAGCTTTCGTGATCATAAATTCATCTCCCAAAACACACACTCTCCTATCAGTAGTGACATCAATGACAGGGTAGAGGCGTTCGTCGGGTATCGTCGATAGATTCTCAAAATAGTAGGGGCGTGTTTTGCCCGACTGAGAAAGATTATCGTCATCTGTTCTGAGCTTGTTCAAAGAGGCCATGAATGAGATGACTTTGGCGAATTGTTCCCAAGTCAAGTTAGTGTATGAGTAGGCTCGTCTAACGATTTCGTAGACTTGCTTGGCTGGAACTCTTTGAAAATCCATTAACAGCCCGCATATTTGATGGGCCAAAACATCAAGAGGCATAGTGGGTATTTGTGTTGGCTCCAAATCTCCTCGCATGGCTCGTCTTACGACGGCCAGAGCTTCTAGTGAATCTTCTGGGTAGGCCGTTATGACTATGCCTTGGGACATGCGACCTATGCCATGACCTGATCTCCCAACTCTTTGTACGAAAGGTGCGACTTGTCTCGGTGAGAGATATTGAACAACAAAATCTACGCTGCCTACGTCTATTCCAAGTTCCAAAGTTGAAGTACATACGATTCCTTTCAGTTTGCCCGCCTTGAATTCGTCTTCCACAAGGTGACGCTGTTCTCTTGAGAGGGATCCGTGGTGAATTCCTATTCCAGATTTTAGCATGGTGAATCTGAAACCCAGCATCTCCGCGTTTTGTCTGCTGTTTACGAAAATCAATGTTGATTGGTGTAGGTCAACAAGCTCCTGAATTCGAAGTATTCGTGCAGCGGCCTCAGGAGATGTGAATAGAGTAACAGAGGCTTCATATTCTGCGTCTCCTGCGAGCGGAAGCTCAACCGAGTACTTGTTTTCTTTTCTTGCTGAAACATCAACTATCTTTGCTGTTCGAACGCTTCCCGCTAGAAATCTAGCAACATCATTCGGAGATCCTACAGTCGCTGAGAGGCCTACGCGTTGTATCTTATTCCCAGCAATTTCCTGCAGGCGTTCTAGAGCAATTGAAAGTTGAACCCCCCTCTTAGATTCTGCCAGTTCATTTATCTCATCGATAACTACCCATCTTACTTCTCTCAGACTCTGCCTCATTCTTCTGCCCGGCAGTATTGCCTGGAGGGTTTCAGGAGTTGTTACCAACATGTTGGGTGGCTTAGTTGATTGACGTCTGCGTGCATTCTGAGGAGTATCCCCATGCCGGACTTCTACCGATATATCAAGTTTTGAGCCCATGTCTGCTAGTCGTCTAAGAATGTCTCTGTTGAGTGCCCGCAATGGGGTTACATACAGGATGTTTATTCCTCGAATTCTCTCGGCGGCTCTTCTCCTGATTAGCTGGTCAAATATGGGAAGTACTGCAGCCTCAGTTTTTCCTGTTCCAGTTGGTGCTATGAGCAGGACGTTCTCGCCTGCCAGAATTGCTGGGATTGCCTGTTTCTGAATCTCAGTGGGTTCTGCCCAACCCAAGTCCCGTACACAATCTCTGACGGGCACACTTAGCTGAGAGAAGGGGTCGCCTTGCATCATCTTGCACTACCACCAAATTGTGGGGTACCTGCATTAAGTCTTAACGACTTGATAATTCTGCGGCCTTCAATAGTTTTTCTCGCAACTGAGCGAGTTGAAATTCGAGATGCGGCTTTTTCCTGACCGGGGTTCGATTTATTGGACTGATGCCTTGCATCCAATTAATTGGAGCTCATGTTGTGGGCTCCTATTCGAAACAGCTTTGAGCAATTCTGGATTCTAGAGTCCAGCAAAGGTCGATTATTGCAGTCCAGCGCGCGCTACTATCCGTTGATTGAAGCGAACTAGATCCATTATTGTCGAATTTTGTTCACGCGCAGAATCTGTGTATGGCCTGATTTACCCCTGAATCTGGAGTCCAACCCGCACACAGGAAGTGTGTATGTGGCCCTTCTAGCGAGCGGAACCCCCCTTATTTGCCCAAAATATATTCACTCGCATACCATACACAAGTCTTATGAATTCATACATAGATTTTGTGATATGATAGCTATGGTTAGTTTGCATGCGTCACTGAGGCCAGAATTCCCAACCTGGGCTCATTTTCTTCGCTGTTTCTGTCGGACTGAAGAACAGGTCATTCAGTGCATGGAGATACTGCAAGCCATCATAAATTCAGAAAATGCTCTCCCAGACAAGGAGTGGGAGAGGATTCCAAAGACAAGTTCTGGGATGTACACGAAGTGTGCCGCAATCCTCAGATCAAACGGTCTGGTGGTTAAGCATAATGGATACTATAGTCTTAGTCGTGACATAATACACGTTCTCGAAAAGGTCGAAGACAGATGGAAAGAACTAGTCAATGCTGTTGAGAAAGGAGAGAAAATAAGAATTAAATAGAATGAGTCATCATACGGATACACAATCTCTTGGGAGGTAAAATGATGCGTTTAGAAGAATTGGATGGAAAAGGGGTTGTTGACTCAGAGGCTAGGCTCATAGGGCATGTAACTGGGCTAGAGTTCGATACTGCGAATTGGAAGATAACTCATATCTGCATAAAATTGGCCGATAGCGCAGTAGAGGATTTTGGATACAAGAAACCTAGGTTTGGCAGCATTAATGTTCTGATTCCCGTAGAGGTTGTCAAAGCGGTTAAGGATATTATCGCATTAACCCAAGGATTCAAAGATCTACAAAATGTTGTCCTGCGTCGCGAGTGAACCTGCAGTAGCACTGAACACCTTTGAACATAGGCGAGGTCCCAAATCACTAATCAATCATCTCTTCAAAACCTTACAAGCTGTCACTATTCTTGCTCGAAGCTAGCGCGCGCGATGGCATTCGCGGTCTAGAAAGCATCCGATTTCAAGCGTCCAAAATATTGGATGATTTCTAACAGTCCAATATTTCGTACCTTCCCCGAAACGCTAATATAACGTCCTACCTGCACTAGTAATCCGCAAGGAGATGGAGATGGACATTTCAGGAGATTGCCTTCATTCAATATGTAGTATTTTTGGATGATCTCCTGCCTCTATGTCATCTTGCATCAGAAATTCGTGAGGAGTCTTCTAATGGCTAAGATTAAATTTGCTATACCAAAAGGTTCTCTGGAAAAGGATACCCTTGAGATTCTTAGGAGATCAGGCTATATCATTTCAGGGGAAAGCCGAACCTATCGACCTACTATGAATGATCCAGATATCGAACTAAAGATCCTGCGTCCCCAAGAGATACCCGTTCTAGTAGCTGAAGGTAGCAATGACATTGGAATTACGGGAAGAGACTGGGTGCTGGAGACAGGTGTGAATGTTGCTACTCTCCTTCCACTTGCATACGGTCAGATCAACATGATAGTGGCTACTCCTGAGGCATGGACGGATGTAACATCGCTATCAAGCCTCTTTCAGCGTTTTTGGAAGCAGGGAAAGATCGTTCGAATTTCTACGGAGTACCTAAACACAACCTCTCACTTCGTCATGAATAATGAAGAGTACAAGAAGAGATTCGGCAAAACCGAACCGCTAATCGTTACTCCCTGGCTAAGAACTGGAGCAAACGTGAATGTTACTATAATTCTTTCATTTGGGGCTACTGAGGCAAAACCCCCAGAGGATGCTGAGGCAATAGTCGACGTTTCTGAGACAGGATCAACACTGGAACAGAACAATCTCAAGATCATCGAGACTATGCACCAATCTGAAGCGGTTCTGATTGCGAACAGAGAATCACTGAAGAACCCAGAAAAAGAAGAGAAAATCCGGGATGTCTTGACTCTGCTGCGAGGGGTAGTTGAAGGAAAAGAAAAAATCCACATTTTCGTAAATGTGCAGGAGAAGAA
>JBGOZA010000083.1:0-5529 GCA_041480025.1 Bathyarchaeia archaeon
AAGCTTCTCAAGGATGGCACGGCTTCCCTGTATATTAGCGCGAAGAATATCTCCATTCTTGATCTCATCGAACACTGCTTCATAAATAGATGAAACCATGGGTATGCCTCCGAAGATGGCGCCGGAAATTGTTATTGATTCGATTTTGCATGTTCCTATGAGTTTGGGGGCTAAGCCATTTCTTGCAAGTCCGTAGAGAACATTTGAACCCACTGTGCTTCCTCTCCCTTCGGGAAAGATCAGAATCTTGTCAGTCAGATTACGTCCTTTGATATCGAGGTCTGCTCCAACAAGTTCCCCTGTCTTTGCGTCAACGTCTCCTAGGAACGATATTTTGGACCGGGTTATGAGAACTTCTCCTGTGATGTCGTTGGGCCAGGGTTGAACTATCTTCGCCTTGAATATCAAGGATTTGACTCTCAGCAGATTTCAATGATTTGACGATACTTAAGCTATAGATTGAAGACCTTCGATTTCTTTCTTGGGTTAGCGTTCTTAGATAGCGTTTGTCATTTCCCTATGATTGTTGGGATCTGTGTTCTTTGAGGATGCTTTCCACATAGTCTGACTGAGGGATCTTTGCCAATTCGAATTTGTCTTTTGGTTTCGAGAAAGGTCTTGTGGCATCGATGCCCATCTTACATCCTAGTTCAAGTTCTTGATCAGCCACAGGGTCTAGACTGGATACGCGAACGTTTGGTACCAGAAGTGTGTTGCGGTCTCCTCGGAAACGAGTGGCTATTGCCCATTCAACTTGGTCCATGTTGAAGACGTCTATATCATTGTCCACGACGACCGCGTGTTTGATGCTTGGATTGGCTGCAAATATCGCCATTAACACGTTTTTCGCGTCGCCGTCACGGAATTTATCTACACTCACGACGCAGTGAAGCCAGCCGCATCCACCATATGTCATATTAACGGCGCTTGCTGTTGGTAAGACTCCTCTTACGTATTCCCAGACTCTGACTTCCTGAGGCATGCCCATTAGTAGGCGATGCTCTGAGCAAGCTGGGAGAAGAGCTTGGTACGTGAATGGGTCTCTGTGAAGAATCCCAACTAGTTCCACAAGTGGTTGTTTTCTCTGTATGTCATATGTTCCAGTGAGGTCTGTGAATGGACCTTCGGCTACGTTTTGCTCAAGAAGTATTCGTCCTTCCAGTACGAGTTCCGCATCACTTGGTGCATAGGCATCCACGTGTGGACATTTGACGATCGTCAAAGTATTGTCCAACAGCGCGTTGGCTACATCGAAGTGGCTGATGTCTGGACGCACCGGAGACGAAGCTGCCAACAATATTGCCGGGTGCAGACCTATGCTAATTGAAATATCTAGTGTCTTCTGCCCCTTTGCTCTGGCTTTCTGACAGAGACGGTATAGGTGCCTCGGGACTATGCGTATTGCGAGATGGTTCTCATCTATGACTTGCAGACGATGGATTGACACGTTCTCGGAATCGTCGACTCTGGCATAGACTGCTCCGGCAGTTATGTATGGACCAGCGTCTTTTTCATAATGCTTCAGAATCGGTATCTTGCCTAAGTTAGGCTTCTCTACCGATTCCAAGACGCATGCGTCTTCCACGAGGCGGGGCTTCTTTGGATCTGCCAATGCTTTTGCCAATCGTTCATAGAATTCTCCTTTGTGGATTCCAAGGCTCAGATCTAGCCTCTCTCGTGTACCACAGACTCCACCCACTACAGGCGTGGAGAATTTCTTAACATGGTCAAATACGACGACTTTGCCCTTGTCAAAGGCTTTGAGAATAGCTGAAGCCTCAAACTCTCGGGATACTTCTCTATTGATATGAATGAGATCCTGAGCGTTTTCAACTTGAGATAAGAACGTTCTTAGATTGGCCATTCGAGTTCACTCGGTCAGATCTGGTAAATATCGGTAATTCTAGTAGATGATAAAACATTCGTAACAAGAAACAGAATCCACTGTTACTGGCTCAGACAACCGTTAATTGAATGCTCGCGATGTAGGAGGATACTAGAGAAAGCTGTATGGAGGGCTTCCCAAGCGGGTTGCGCGCGCTTCTTACATAGTGATTTTTGCTGAATACGGCTGCTGCCCCAGGACTTTGCTAGCTACCTCGGCGACTTTGCTGGTGTACTGGGGAGCGGTATAGACGCGGACAACATCTATGTAACCTATCAAAGCATTGACGATGGGCGAATACTCAGAGAGATCATGTAGCTCTTTCTTTCCATTGGGTAATAGCCTGAAGACAGGCAAATCCGAGGGACGTTTCTGAAGAGGATAATATGGTACAGAAGCCACTGTGGGTACATCAATTATTATATAATCTGGGTCAACTCCAGCTTTTTCACCGATCTCAGTAGACAATTTTAGCCTTACGTCTGATCTGTTCATTATGTTTGCGAACAAATCATCTTTTCGATGATAGAGTGATTGATGAACGGCCTTGAATAGTCGCCGCGTGTAGTACATTTCAGCAAATTCTTTTGCGATCTTAAGTTCCTTCTCACTTGTATCCTCTATTGAGATGAGGCTGTGGACGACACTCTGGTCATCCAATCTGAGAAAGTCCTCTGGTGATTGGAATGCGGTGAAACCGAGAGCCTTGTTCGCGTAGTCCATTGCTCTAATTATCATGACTTCGGCTGCTCGGACCGTTCGATGGAAATACACTGCCTTGAACATCTCGTAGCGGGCAATTACGAATGCTTCCAGCGCGTAGAGAGCCTCTATGTCCATTGCGAGACTTCCCTCAACCAAATCCAGTGAGTTCGTGAGCCTTTCGACATCTATGTTGCCATACTGGACTCCCGCGAAGTATGAGTCACGGACCAAATAGTCCATAACATCAGCGTCAAACTGGCTGGCGATTATCTGATTCAGAAATGCTTTCTCTTTTGTTTCAAGTTTTCCAACGCTTAGTCTAGATAATTCTACTGGGCTGTATCCATACTCGGTAAGTACGTCCTTCAGTTCTCCTTGGCGTATCAGCCATTCACCGACATCCTCATGTGTCATGCCTCTGTACTTATCCAGGACTTCTTCGAACATGTGACTGAAGGGACCGTGACCTATGTCATGGAGAAGACCGGCAATACGTATCTTCTGGCAATCGTCGTCAGTTAGATATCCATAGCCTTTGAAACGCGAGGCAATCTTCCCGGAAATATGCATGACACCTATGCTGTGAAGAAATCTGGAATGTTCTGCGCCTGGATAGGTGAAGTATGCTCCGCTGAGCTGCTTCAGTCTTCTCAGACGCTGTACAGCTCGCGTATCAATTAGATCTCTCTCGACCGCTGTCACTGATATGTAGCCATGCACAGGGTCTCTTATCTCACCTACGAAATCAGGCATTAGCTTGGCCTCGCAATACACGAATACTCAATCATTAGCCTATTGAATGTATCTGAGTTGAATCCGCAATGCCACGTAAAATGTAACTGTTGAGACGTATTTGCGGCGCGCGCTGAGCGGGTTCAGCAGGCTTTTCTCTGTCTCAGACAAGACGAATGATATCTGCTTTCGCAAGACAGTTAAGTTGGGCGCAGTATTCTTTGCGCCGATGCTATTTTGCCTCTTATAGTGTTAGATGGGATAGACAAAGCGGGAAAGAACACTCAAGCAAGGTTGTTGGCTGAGAATCTTAAGAAGATGGGAGTGAAAGTTAACTCAGTATCTTTTCCAGACTATGATACCCCGCTTGGCCGAGAGATCCGAAGATTTCTACAGGGAGAGGTCAGCTACAGGCCTGAGGTGAGACAGCTTCTCTATGTTGCAAATCGTTGGGAAAGAGAAGCCGACATCAGGAGATGGCTGGATGAGAAGAACTATGTTATAACTGACCGTTACATGCAGGCGGGTCTTGTATATGGACTCGCTAACGGGTTGAAGCTAGACTGGATGCTAGGTATGGAAGAAGGGCTTCCGAAGGCTGACCTTGTAATCATACTTGATATTTCTCCAGAAACTGCTGTTGAGAGGGAACGGGCTGAGGACATATATGAGAAGAATCTCAGCTTTCAGAAGACGATTAGGGCAACTTACTTGGACCTTGGGAAGAGACTCGGTTGGAGAATAATAAATGGAAACCAAGAACCCACAAAGGTTGCAGCGGACGTCTTGAGAAACATAAAGTCAGTATTTGGCTTAAAGTAGATTGTGCATCTTGAAGATCGTCTGCCTGACCTCTTCAACTGTGTCTTTTATTCGAGACATGTTTTGATGGGTTTCAGCAACCTCCTTGTCGAGTAGATCGGCGTATTCGGAAGGAGATACTGTCTGAGAAACAACTGCAAAGATAAGCGCCCAGCATCGAGCCGTCACATCCAGAAGATAACCTCCGCCTCCAAGAAGCAGAAGCTTTCCCTGACACAGTTCATGGGTCAATTCATGCAATGACTCTGCTACAGATACATAGGTTCTACTTGTCAAAGAAAGATCTGCCAGCGGGTCTCCCTGATGTCCATCTATGCCACAGACAAAGAAGACTATCTCAGGTTTGTACCATCTCAGAAGTGGGGGCACAACCTCTCTGTAAGCATAGAGGAATCGTTCATCTCCAGTGCTTCCTCCAAGAGGAATATTGACCGAGTATCCCTCTCCCTCACCTTCTCCAATTTCATCAACATACCCTGTTTGAGGGAAGATGCCTATTCTCTGGAAGGAGATCTTGAGAATGGGCTCATTATAGAATATCGACTGCGTTCCATCACCATGGTGTCCATCGATGTCAATTACCGCAATCCTTTTTGCACCCCGATTCTTCTGCAGCCATCTAGCCGCAACCGCGATGTCGTTGAAGACGCAGAACCCTGAAGCTGCATTCGACTTGGCATGATGTAGCCCGCCGCCTACGTTGAAGGCATGGGTGCATTCTCCGTCAAATACCTGTTTTGCTCCCATGATAGAGCCGCCAACAACGGTGCAAGATGCTTCAAACAGTCCTTTTGTGGCAGGAGTATCTCCGAAGTCGAGAAACCCGTGGCCAAGCGCAGTCTGTCTCCTCACGAATTCAACATATTCTCGAGAATGGGCTAGGAGAAGATCGTTTACAGTTGCAGGCTCTGGTTCTACAACTCTTGCTTTGTCTCTGAAGGCACCTTTTTTCATTAGGAGATCTAGCGCCATTTTCCCTCTGACTGGTTGGAATAGATGTGTTGGTCCAAATTGATACTTTAGGTAATCTTCAGAGTAGATGAAATATGATTTTCCAGTCATGTGACTTTGTCGACCGTCCATTCATCAAGAATTTGGCTGCATTTAGCTTTGAGTTCGGTGTCTTGAAGTCGACTCCTAAGCTCTTTCAGAAAGCAGATACTTTTCTTCACAGCGGGTAACTCACCCATAATGTACCATGCCTTGCCTTCGATATATGATTGCATCTGGAATACTTTTTGCATAATGAAACGTGCCCCCTCTATCGGATTCTCTAGCGTCATCTGGTTCAACCATATCGACGCCTCTGTTTCTCTTAGCTGACTTACACCTTCAGTCAGTCGTATCTCTCTGATGAAAGTCTTCAGAAGCTCCCAGTATCCTGC
>JBGOZA010000084.1:0-5512 GCA_041480025.1 Bathyarchaeia archaeon
AACACACAGTTATTGGAGCTGGGGGAGAGATTTGAACTCTCATGGACTCGCTCTGCAGGCGAGCGCATCAACCGGGCTCTGCCACCCCAGCGATACCAACATGATAAACAGTAAGATATATTCTTAGACCCGGACAGCGCGCTAGAAACCACGACGAGCGCACTGTGAAGCGTGATTGCCGGGCTGTCCATGAATGGTCCCGCGGCCAGGATTTGAACCTGGGACAGTCCGGTTTCTGTCCGCCTAGTAGGCTGAGTGACTCCTACCCTTTTAGCAGATGTCTACAGCCGGAAGCTCTACCAGGCTGAGCTACCGCGGGGTAGCTAACAGAGGAAAAAGTTGCAATATAAATGCTTTAACATCCAAACCCCCCAACCAAGTCCCAGACCCAACAAAAGATCAGTCAAACAAACAATTGATCGCCAAGATCCCTAGACCTAGTTGTGCCCTGCAGACTATAATCTGTTCTAGACTTGGTCAACCTCTAACGCTTTATAGCTGAGCCCCCAGTCTCCTCGTAGCTAAACAGTGTCTTGGTGCTAAGATGCAAGCATGGACGCTCTGGCTGAGTGGATTGCCAGGAAGCGGAAAATCCGCCATCGCTAAACGGCTACGATACAAGCTAGAGGACAGAGGAATCCACGCCCACATCCTCTCAACAGATGAGCTGCGCAAGGTCATGACCCCAAACCCGACCTACAGTGAAGAGGAACGTGAAATAATCTATGCCACAGCCGTCTACTTTGCACACATACTCAACATGAATGGTGTAAACGTCATAATCGACGGAACTGGTAACCGCAAGAAATACCGAGACCTCGCTAGAAATACTCTGAAACGCTTCGCACTAGTCTACGTGAAATGCCCCCTAGAAATCACAATTGAGAGAGAGAAGAATAGACGAAGCAATACTGCTCCGCAGGGCATATATGAGAAAGCGCTTACCGGCAAAAGCAAAACGGTTCCAGGCGTCAACGTCCCCTTTGAAGAACCCACTGACGCCGTACTTACAGTGCACACGGATCAAACGGGTGCATCTGAATGCGCTGATGAGATCATCTACAACCTATGGGGACGCTTCTTCTAATCCTTCTCACCCTTTCATCAGGTATGATTCAACCTTTGAAGGCTCAAAGGCCTCAGCCTCAAGAACGTTCCTCATGAAGTTGAAGAGTCTGCGCCTATTCTCGTTGGAGAGATTCGGATAGAAGAGCGGGTTCGCTATGACTAGGCTGCGGAAAGCGTAGAATGGAGCAATAACCTTCATCAACTCCACATCGTTTGTCAGCTCCAAGTAGTGGTTCAACAGATTCTCGAAGAGGTTCTTGAAGGGCTCACGATAACTGTTCCAAGTCTTCAAAGACCAGAAAATATAGTTGATCGATAGACAGGAAACATCGTCAGCTGCTTCACCCCATTCTCCACGACTCCTATCAAGCAACACAAACTCATAGGGGCCCTGCCACAGTATGTTGAAGGGATGCAGGTCTCCATGGACTTGACATAGTCTCGAGTCTTTTCCACGAAGTTTCCAGCGCCACTTTATGCAGAGTTTCTCAATCTCCTCAAGCTCGTCATCACTGGTGAACCCGTAGGTCCTCTCATCACGTGGATAGGAATCAATTATCCCGGTGATGCAGTCGCCTCTGCCAACTAGGTCACGAATCCTCCTTACGTAGAGGCCTGGAGAATCATGTTTCACTTTATGAATCTGAGCCATGTATTCAGCGAGGAGCAGCGTCTTCTCAACGTCCAAATCCTCTATTCGACCAGTCTCCGCTATTCTGTCAAGATCCTTCGCATACTCCTCACCTTCAACATGCTCCATCAACAGAAAGAATTCCTGAGCATCCCCAAGTTTCTTAAGACGCCCATCAGAAGTGATTGCACCAACATCAAACGACTTCACGTGAAAAGGCAGCTTGTCGTAAACCGAATTCGCGTAAATGAGTGTGTCAGCCCTATCTGCAGGAAAATCTTGACCAAACCCAGAGGGATTAGCCATCTTCAATACAATCTTCCTCTTCTCACCCTCACACACAATCTCTAAGACATACACGAATCCTAGGACCCCAGCCCCAAGCCTCCTAACTGACAACAGACTAGTTGACTCACCAAAGACATCCCTAAGATACTCAGCAACCTTCCCTTGATCCAGTTCAAGGAAGCCAGACTCTGCTTTATTGCCTTCCAAACTAGTTCACCAACTCGAGAAAAGTAATAGTCACAGAGAAATAAAGGGTACAAACTATCATAAGCAACTATCTCTGGAGCAATCATCGAGTGGAACAGTCAACAAATCCTGAGCAACAGCTACTAAAGGCCTTAAACCGAACCATCGAAGCAGGCTACCAAGTCGATGCAGACACCTTAAAAACCATGAGGAAACTGGCCCAGCTAAACGTTCTCGAGAAAACGCTTGAAGAAGCCCTAAACAAGGCCTCCAAACAATCTCAAAAACCTCTCTTCCTACCAGGAAGCCTACTCGAACAACCCGAACAAGCTCCATTTCCTCAAAATCAGGAAGCGGTGTTCGATAAGCAGGAGAACTACGCTGAGCAAATCGAGGCTCGTGTAGAGATTCTTGACAACCCTGGCAAAGAAGCCATCGTAACCAAGGACCCAGCCGCCTTGATGCAATACTTCAGAGACAGACTCGCTAGAGTATCAAGTATTATGAGGCAGCGAAGTGACGCCAGAAACATAATCACAGTTGAAGATGCTCTCAAGGCTACGCTTCGAACAAAGAACAAAATAATCTGCATGCTAACCGATAGGCGCGAAACCAAGAAAGCCCTCTTCCTAACAGTGGAAGACACAACATCAAGAGCCGCTGTCCTAGTCTCAAACTCTAGAGACCCTACACTTCCAGAGAAGGCGAGAAGCCTCTTCCTCGACCAAGTCTTCTGTATGGAGATCTCAAGAATTCAAAACGATCTACTAGTAGCGAGTGAAATAATCAATCCGGACATACCTGATATTCCGCCAAAACTCTCAGACGAAGAGGTATATGCAGCACTCATCTCAGACATTCATGTTGGAAGCAATAAGTTCCTCTCAGAGCCCTTCCAACAATTCCTGAAATGGGTAAGGGGAGAAACTAGTCAGCCATCACTAAGAACAGCTGCGAACCGACTCAAATACGTCGTCATAGCAGGAGACCTAGTGGACGGAATCGGAGTCTACCCCGGCCAAGAGAAAGAACTCTCAATAAAAGACATACATCAACAATACAGTGAAGCAGCGAAACTACTCTCACAGATCCCTGAACACATCCAAATCATCCTGATACCTGGAAACCATGACGCTACCCTCGAAGCCTTACCGCAACCACCAATACCGGATCAATATGCCAAACCACTCTTTTCTCGAGGCAACATCACCAATCTTGGAGACCCAGCGACCGTGAAACTACACGGAGTCGAAGTCCTAATCTACCATGGGCAAAGCCTCAATGATACAATAGGAACAATTCCAGGAGTAACCTACCAGAATCTTGAGGAAAACATTGGACTAACCATGCGTTCACTCCTTAAGGCCAGACACCTAGCCCCAATCTATGGGGGACGAACCCCAATTATACCCCAAGCAACGGATCACCTCGTAATTCAACGACCCCCAGCAATCCTGCACTGCGGACACGTCCACATTACAGGATACGAAAAATACAGGGGTTCACTCTTAGTGAATTCGGGAGCATGGCAAAGTCAGACCGAATATCAGGAGAGAATGGGAGTTGTTCCAAATCCTGGAACGGCAGTAATCGTTAATCTCAGAAACCTTAACACCCAAACACTTGACTGCCTTTAATCAACGCGGCTTCTTACGGATTGATGAAGGCTTATAATTGAGCAAGGGAGAAATCCAAGGATCATCTGCATAGACTTGTCTGATCACTTCTGAAGGTATGCCTAACCGTATCTTCTTCGTCCTACCATATCGTCCCAGACTGACAAGCTGAGTATTCAATAACCCAAGAACATCCAATTCGTTGACTAATCCACTCACTCTCCTCTGAGTAAGATCATCCGTATTCGATTGGTGGCACAACTCCTTGTATACTTCATAGATGCTTCCAGTCACCGTTCCACCTTCCTCAGCCATGGATAGAAGATAGGTTCCACATAGAATCAGCTTAGAGTGCAAAGGCATGGATCGCAGCACAGTTGACACTCTATCATTCTCAATCCGTTTCTGAGCCAACACTACGTGAAGATCCTTAACTTGACCCGCCCCATCCCTCTCAGCAACTTCACCTGAAACCCTCAACAAATCAAGTGCTCTTCGAGCATCACCATGCTCCCGAGCAGCCTCTGCAGCACACAAAGCCAAAGCAGACTCTCCAAGAGCACCCTTCTGAAACGCCACAGAAGCCCTCTCGAGCAAAATATCCCGAATCTCCAGCGCAGTGTAGGGCTTGAAGACCACCTCCTCCTCGCTGAGACTACTCAATACACGTGAATCCAACCGTTCTTTGAATTTCAGATCATTCGATATGCCAATAATTGATACGCGACCATACTCCAAACTCTCGTTGAGCCTCGTAAGCTGATACAACAGATTGTCACCATGCTCCTTCACAAGAGCATCAATCTCATCCAGCCCAACAATGAACAGAAGCTTCTTCGAGCCAAGCAACTGTCTGAACCTGTTCAAAACCTCAGTCGTAGCCAACCCTGTGAAAGGAATATCAACACCAAGAGCCTTCCCAAGACTTGCAAGAATTCTGTACTCTGTCCCAACTATCCGACAGTTAACGTAACAGGTCTCAGCTTTCGACAACCCTCTCTTGGAACGCATCTCCAACTTTTCCAAAACAAACCTAACGACAGCCGTTTTACCGGTTCCACTCTGACCATAAACAAACAAGTTGGACCCTCTCTGGCCCTGCAGGAAAGGCGCAAGAACCCCAGCTACCACCCTCAGCTGTTCCTCACGGTGAGGGAGATGCTCAGGAACATAATCTATTCTCAAGGCATCCCTGTTAGCGAAGATCCTAGCCCTTGACAGATAGGAATCAAAGACATCATCAACAATTTCATCTGAGGACATCAAGAAAACCTCCTTTCAGACCAGTTTCCACAGGAAATGGAGGATAGTGTCCACTCCTCACCCGAAGCTACAGTCCCCACTGTAGCACTGGCCGCCCCACCCCTCCGCTTCCACTCCAGATGAAACACCCGCTTCTTTCCTTGAGCCAGTATTATTCTATTGAAAACCCCGCTCGTATTCCGGTCTACTGCTTTTTACACTATCAGTCCCAAAAAACTGCTTTAACACTCTAAATTAGCGCGCGCCAATCTCAAAATTTTATTGATGAAGACAAAATTCTTCTCGAAAAGAAATGTAGGGGGGGAGGTCTACACGTTGTGAAATACGTGTGAAGATAAGGTGTCTATAAGGCTGTTTTTACGCTTCTTTTCAAAATAAAGTCTATTTCTGCCATAGTTCGAGTGGAAATACTGTGACCCCTCTCTTTCCACTCCATAATAGGACTAATTACTCGAAGAAG
>JBGOZA010000085.1:0-5431 GCA_041480025.1 Bathyarchaeia archaeon
TCATCTCCAAGCCTCGCAGTCTGAATCGTCTCCAGCATATCTTTTGGAGGAATTGTCACAGTGTCACTCCTAAGATCAATCAACCGCATGCTTTTTCAACCTGTACTCAATTTTGTCGAACTTCGAATTAACCCTTATACTTGTTCACCGGGGGCACAACGCTTCAGACACAACAGACCTACTCTGAGATAGTCTGTGGCGGCGCGTGCTAAAAGCTGCCTTATCAATCCGTTTGGACGCTGATACTAACTCTTTCAGCAATAGGCTCAACGTCTTTCGATAAACTGGTAGTTCGCTATGAAAATAGGAAACAGAGTTGAAGCACTTAAGTATTCCAACGATTATCAATAGACGGGTTTGTAAGAGATGAGTCAGTTATTCGGCAGAAAGAAGCCAGAATCAAGAAAAGTTCCAGTTATAGTGGCGGACAAGACTTCGCAAGAGGCAGGTTTTGCTATCCTTGAAATTGATGCGAAGGAAGTTGACGAACTTATTGACAGAATGACAAAGGCTATGCCTCTCGTCAGATGGAGCAATGAAGGTCTTCGAAGAAACTTCCTTTCTCCAAATAGTCTCAGCCTTGTAGCTAGACGAGACGGAGTAATAGTTGGCGTCATAAATGGAACTGTTACTCAAATACCTTCTCCAGTTGCATCGATAGGTCTGACAGCGGTCTTGGACCAAGCCAGTGGACAGATGGGCCTCGGGGGATATTTGGTCGATGAATTCATTGCGGTAGCTCAAAACAGAATGCCCAAGTTACCACGTGTTGAAGTCAGTCTCGCTACGATTGATACTGGCTCAATCGCCCTCTATGCTCTCAAAGGATTCCTAATCGAAGGCTTCGTCAAGGGAGGATTTAGCCAGCCCTCGGCTGGACAGGATGGTGCAGATCTAATCATTCTTCGAAGACATCTATCACAAACGGAGTCTCTGAGTGTCTAGTCACCCGAGGAATTGTTTTAGAAGAATGAAATCAGGGCAAGCGCGCGCTAATAGATGAATATTCGCACTCAACAAGTGCAGGAAAAAAGCCGAGGCATGTCTCAGTGGGATATATACCCAGATCCGGAGCAAGGCATAGCTCCCATGGAAGACAGGATAGAAAAAAAGGCAAATCTCAAGAAAGAAAAGCTCAGGCAAAGACAAGAAAGCGAGTCATGGAAGATTCTACTTTCACTCTGCAAGAGCTTGAAGAGACAACGCTATCGGAACTAAAGAATCTCGGTACACAGAAATTTGCGCTTTCCCCGTTCTGTGACAATTTTGATCTTTGGATTACGAGTTTGAAAACTCTTTTGGCCCGGTTCGAATCCAGCAAACTTGTCACAATGGATGATCAATATGTGACTGAATGTGATCTGGCATTCTCGAATGTTGAATCCGGCCTTGAAGCACTACAGTTGACGGAGACTTCCAGCAAAGATTGTCTTAAGAAGTTAGCAGACGCAAAAAATCATCTCTCTGAGATCGAGGAAGAGTATCATAAGAAGAAAAAGGAATTGAGGAATTCAAGCACAAGGGAGACTGAGTCCGAACCTGAACGAGTTGAAGACTTGCCAAAGAACCTGACCATGGTGGACAGACTAAGGATAAGCCTCTTTGGAAGCATGACCAAGAAAGATGGGAGAAAGCAAGAAGGTGCCCCTGTTTCACAACCAAATTCGATTGAAAATCAACGAAATGCTACAAACGCGCGCTCTATGTCATTCACGGATGAAGAGACCAGACTCCGAGAAGAATATGAGAAAGAGAGAAACCTTGCATTAGAGAATCTGAGAACGTACGAGAAAGAAGCTGAGAATTTGGGAGCTCTATCTCAGTTCGACGAGTCTTTGGCAGTTAGAAGACTGGCTTGTGATACTATTACCGACTCAATTAGAGGGCTAATCGAAAGAATGCAGAGAAATGTCGCGTAAGCATTCGCGTAGCGAGGGGAGAGTCATTCTTCGCCGAACGCAATCTGAAATACTAAGGTCATGGTTCAGATCATGGAAAAGTCGGGGAAAAATATCAGGCTGGTTCTTGATTGGTCGCTTTCTTTTTGGCTGTGAGCAATATGGACTGATAGGGTCGTTCAACCTTTCCATCGTATTTCGTATCTAGGAGTTTGCCTATTTCGGCATAGAGTTGATTTCTTCTTTCTGTCTCAAGCATCCTATGGTCGGAAAAGGTGTCTAGGAGGCGAAGATATTCTTCTGTAGTGTAGGTTTTGGACCATGAATAATTCTTAACCTGTACGGTCTCGAACAGGCCGCTTTGCTGCAGTTGTTTCTCTTGTTCTTGGACCATGATCTCAGTTGGTGATTTCGCTTGCCGCAACAATTCTGGGGAAACGCCTGCATAGATCATCTGGGAATCTTCAAAGAAACCAGTGTAAGGTGTTGGGTGTGTGTTCCAGAACAGCGCAATGTATCCACTCTGCTTAAGCGCCTGTGCTGCCTTTGGATAGCCTATCTCTGGAGGTATCCAGTGGAAGGCAGTTGCAGAGATTAGCAGGTCGAAAGCCGCGATAGCAGGCTTCCATTTTTCGAAAGATGTGTTGATGATTCTTGTTAGAGGATAGTTCTGGCATTTCTTCTTCGCGATTAGTGTTAGTCTCCTGCCAATGTCCAGGCAAAGCATTCTGTAACCTCTTCTCGCGAACTGTATTGTTGCTTGACCTGTTCCGCAACCGATTTCTAGGATGCTTCCCCGTTTGGGAATTCTTGATATGTCAACAACATCTTGAATGAGCTGATCCGGATAGCTGGGCCTGGCCTTGTCGTATTCGAGTGCGGCCTCATCAAAGCATTTTCTGGCAGATCGCGCACGCTTCGACCACAACGTAACACTCTAGTTCAGGGACAGATGTCTGATATTTACAAACATTTTGGTGATTGTCCAAGAAGTACAATAGTGCGCGTGTACGCTAGCAGTGGACTTATGTTTGTCACTGACCGACGCGATTGAACCTGACTTACGGACTCAATCCGGGCATCTTAAAGAGCATACTAAGGTTCACGGCATCAGCGCGCTGACTGGGCTTCCTACATCTCTCTAGCAACCTCCATTGCAGTTTTATAGGCAAGCCATAATCCTCTCTGATATTGCAGATACCGCGCGCGAAGTGGTACAGTAGGACAGCAAGAACCAAATCAGCAGTGAATCATAGAATGACAATAATAGTTGATGATGCTGGGAGTGGGGATCTTCTATTCGGAGTGGTGATTGGCGCCTTTCGAGTTGAGACTCAGGATTTCAAATACGACGTGATAGACACCAAGTATTTTCAGCCACCACAATTCTCAAGTAAAGAATATCTGAAGCAGGCCTCAAAGATAGTCTTCTCTCTGCTAGAAAAACTCAGTCTAGGACCAGATGAGGCAATCATGATATGCAGAGGAAACATCTTCGACCTTGCCACGGATGATCTTATCCGAGAATATGGAAAGAATCGCGTTAGTAGAGTGACGGTAACGGGAACTGCCCAGCTCTACACAGAGACAGCCTATGTAGATGAAGTGAACAATCTCGGTTATACGCCATTAGTAAACAGAGATGAAGAAAGGGCGAAGAGTTTTCATAGCATGATGGAATGGCTGGAAGCAAACCCTAAGATGGTGAAATATGCCAAAACTGGTTGGCCGAGACTGTCAAGATACAGGTTTTTCCGAAACATGTCGGATGTGGCTGAGATAGGCTGATTGATCCAGTATGCGAGCTTGATCATGATTAGCACGCGCTTAAATCAAGAAACTACTGAACTAGTTCGCAATGAAAATCGCTCATTTATGGTATGTTCTTCCTCTCTACGGTGGAGCTGAGACTTGGGCGCTTGGACTTTCAAAAGCGTTGAGGAAGATCGGAATAGAATCCGAGATTGTTTGCTGGGCAACGGACTCTGCTACTGTTAACAAAGAGTATGTAAGAGTTCTTGAGGAGGATATCAGTGACTCACCTGACCTAGTAGACATAATGATGAATGGGGCTTTCATGGCAAAGCATCTGCAAGAATATGATTTGATATGCAGTCATCATCCCGATGTTCTTTTCCCCGCTGTCTTTGCCAAGAGCCTCAATGGCAGTCAAATTGCGTCAATTCTTCACGAGCCACCTATCGAGTGGAAGCATTCAGGTGAAGGTATTGCCTCTTACAGATATCTTGGCGATAAGAGTGAGCATCTCCATACTATATGGAAAATGTTCATGCCCTACTCCGACCTCTTTTTCACGAATTCTGAGTGGAACCGGAGGTTGTATGAGAAATATGAAGGAATATCGCCGATTCCTCTCTTAGGCGGCGTAGACTCGGAGGTTTTTAAACCTGACAAAAAACTGAGGCAAGAATACAGGGATAAGTTACATGTTGACCAGGACACTGTTCTCCTATTCTATGCCTCGTCAGCAGGGCGAAGGAAAAGACATGAAATACTTCTCAGAAGCCTCCGTATACTGATCAAGAAAGGTTACAGGGTTAAGTGCATCCTGACCTGTTCGAAAGACAGGAGAACTCCAAGTTTCCACCCTTTGGTTAACAGAATCATCAAAGAATTAGGACTTGAGTCTGAAGTCTTCTCTTTCCCAGCTGTAAATGATGAATCTCTGGTTGGCCTCTACAATGCTTGTGACATATACACACATCCAGCAAACAATGAACACCTAGGTATGGCAATATTGGAGGCAATGGCTTGTGGTAAGCCGGTTGTTGCTCAACGCAACGGGGGCGTCCCTGAACTTATTGATGACAATGTCAATGGCCTATGCTTCAAGACCGATAGCGTTGACAACATGGCCTTCTGCGTTGAGAGACTCATAGGTAAGTCAGACTTGCGGGCAGAGTTTGGGAAGAATGCCTTAGAAAAGAGCAAAAGCTTTGATTGGCTTCAAGTTGCGAAGAAATTCCGAGATGTAGTCTCCTAATCGTGTTAAGCTGTGCTTTGCTCGCAGGCGTAGTGCACGACGTGTGTCACGTTAGGGTTTCAAAGTAGTCTACTATGAGCTTATGAACCGGAATGCCCGTTGTCTCAATGAGTCCTTTGAATCCTGGATACAGATTCACTTCCAAGGCAACAGCGTTTTCTCTCGTAGGCATTATGTCAACCCCTGCAATCTCAGCTCCCACAGCTTTTGCGGCATCCAAAGCCAACTGATCAAATTCTTCTGCTTGATAGATCTCACTGACTCCTCCTTGAGCCAGATTGTAGCGGAAATCTTCGGATGCCATACGTTTCATTCTGCCAACTACCTTTCCGTTTATCACGAAAAGCCTGACATCATAGCCTAGGTTCTCAACATATTCTTGCATATAGAATACTCTATCTCCGTACTCAGTTGAATACCACAATAGATATCTCAGTAATGTGTCGGGCTTCATGGGCTTAAGTAGACGAATTCCGGCTCCTTCGCCACGTGCAACAGGTTTCATGACTATCTGCCGTCCTTCATTGAA
>JBGOZA010000086.1:0-5430 GCA_041480025.1 Bathyarchaeia archaeon
AAATACTCGCAGATATACGGGTTCTAGGCGCGCGCTACTGTGCCTAATACGTTGAACCTTGAGGCGTGCCTAGTATGCCTGCATATTGGGAACCCTTGGGTTCTATAGAACCTGGAATTGCGTCGATTTGTTGAGAAGGCTACTCCATTGAGGAAGGCCTTAGCTGAGCTTTATCCCGCGAGCACGCGCGCTATTCATCACTTCATTCCAAAAGTTGGAGAGAGCAGGGGAGTCCAATAAAAAGGAGGGCTGAAAACCTAGGATTCTAGGGTCTCCTGAGTTTGAACAAAAGGACTTTGAATGATAGGTTTCCTTAGGAGAGAGCGCTCAGTCCAAGTAATTCCATACGACTCCAAGTATTTCCATACGACTGCAGCTAGAAGTCCCCCTATGATAGGGGCTACCCAGAATAACCAAAGCTGACTCAAGGCAGTGCCTCCAACTATTATTGCCGGACCAAGGCTCCTCGCCGGATTCACAGACGTACCCGTTATTGGTATACCCACAAGGTGGATGAGTACAAGACTCAGTCCAATAGCAATTCCGGCAAAGCCTTTAGGTGCTTTCTCACTTGTTGAACCGTGGACAACTAGCAAGAATATGAATGTTAATATGACTTCAGCGATAAATCCAGAAGCCATCGAGTAACTTCCAGGCGAGGCTGCATCATATCCATTCTGACCTAAACCATTGACAGCGAGGCTATATCCTGGTTTTCCAACTGCGACTCCGTAGAGAACAGCTGCTGCGACTATGGCTCCTGTACATTGCATTAGTACGTAGATTAGGGTATCTTTGAGCTTCATCTTTCCCGCTGCCAGCATTGAGATTGATATGGCGGGGTTAATGTGACATCCAGAGACTCCTCCAATGGCGTAGGCCATCGAAACTACGGATAGACCAAAGGCGAAAGAGATGCCTACGAAGCCTATGTACCCTCCCGCAAGTACCGCGCTTCCACAACCCATGAAGACTAACACAAATGTGCCTACTAGTTCCGCAACATATTTTTCTATATCATTCAACTGACTTCTTCTCCTGACAAAGCGTTCGCGCTGTACCGCTTTGATAGAATCTCTCGACATCAGAGTTAACGTCTCGGAATCTATGATACAGATTCCACAAACAAAGAAGTCTAGAGACTGGGTTCCTTGGCCGAAAAGAAGCTTCTAAGATTCGTATTTCAAACGTAGTACATAATTCCCTGCTATTCATTGACGATAAATCTTAACTCGGAGCTTCACTTCTCTAGCGCGCGCTAAACTCAACCGCCCTAGTGGCTTGAGCGCGCATACCTTTTCTAAGCTTCGCTCAATTCACAATAAAATCTTCAAAGATCCTTATATTGGTCAAAAGAGACGACTCTAATGTGAAAAGAAAATGATTAAGAAAATTCTAGTACCAGTTGACGGTTCTGAACATGCAAACAGAGCCTTAGATTTTGCTTTGGACCTAGCTCAGAAATATTCTGCGGAAATTCTTGTAATGACGGTCGTTCATTATCCTCCTCTCGTAGAAGTCCCACTAAACATGGTGGCATACTATGAAACAGTAAAGGCTTCTTACGAAAAAATATTGTCTGAAGCTTTGGAAAAAGCCAAGACAGCAGCACCCGACCTGAATGTTACATCAAAGCTGATGGAAGGATACCCCGCCGACAGGATAATTGAAACCGCTCAAGAAGGTAAGTTCGACATAATAGTCATGGGAAGAAGAGGACAGGGTCATCTCAGGCATACGTTTTTGGGAAGCGTCAGTGATAGAGTTGCAGATTTAGCTCCCTGTGGGCTATTCATTATCAGATGACCAACGAAACTAGCTAGCTTGATCTTTGTTGGCTGTAGCGCGCGCCAACTAATTGACCGGTGTTACTTGCGGACGACGTTAACGGTGTCTGTTCCTTCAATTGGTGTCCCATCCAGGAGCGTCGCTGTCAATGTTAGAGACGTTGTCGTCTCGCTCAGTACTCCTCCAAGCACCAATTCTGGAATGGAGAAAGACGAGACGAGATCCATGTGACTGTCGCTGTTGACATCTCTATAGGAAATTGACAGTTCTGGGGCTTTCGTTGGCCCTCGCCGAGCCACGGATACGCCTCCCATATTTATTGTCTCTGGACTGATTTCCTTTACATCAAAGGTGGGACTACCTAAGATTGCTACTTGCAGATTTTTGTCTCTCAATCTGATGTTGTCAGGGTAAGCATATAGCTCAACGTCTATAGTTGCTTCGGGAACGATTGAACCGTAGTGGAGTATCCTGGGGCGCTGTTCCTCTGCACCCGGACCAACCTGCACCCATTCAGATCCAACAGCCCACCCCTCGGTAGTTGATAACATGAACCCTGAACGGTAATAGCCAGAGGGAAGTGGATCGGAGACCAACTCTAATTCAGAACCGTCCCGATAGATGATATCTTCACCGACAAACCACCCATTGCTCGGATTTGTCATAAATATGGACTGCAAAGTGTAGGATGAGGGGCTTGTCATCAGGCTCCATACTTCCCCATCCCAATGAAGAGTCTTGCCAGCTGCACCTACTGCCCAACCATCTGAAGCACTTAACATAAAAATACCGATAAGCAGTCCTGTTGGACTACTCACGGCTGTCCAAGACGTACCGTCCCAATGTACAATTCTTTCACCTACTGCCCATCCATCACTCGAGTCAATCATAAAGACTGAATTCAATTGTGAAGGGTAAGTACTCGACATAAGAGACCATTCCGTTCCATTCCAACGAATCATTACTTCATAGTCGAAGCCGTTACGCGAAATACATCCGACAGCCCAAACATCATTTGAGCCAATCATGTAGACCGATCTTAAGATCGCGTTCATTCCCTCGGGAGGAGGAACAGGATTCCATGATATTCCATCCCAATGCAATATTGCAGTATTATTGATTGGTCCTGCTCCAACTGCCCAACCGTCATTAGAACTCAACATAAAAACGGAGAACAGATCGCATACTGTTGGGCTAGGCACGGCTTCCCAAGAGTTTCCATCCCAGTGCAAGATAGTTCCCAACCATCCTACTGCCCATCCATCACTCGAGTCAATCATAAAGACTGAAGTGAGTGCGCCAGCATCATTCTCGACAGGATTGCTCACAGGAGTCCATCCGTAGAGCGAACTCGACTTCACTTCTCGTATAGGACCTACTAGTAAAGGCATTATCAACAAAAACAAAAGCACATGTTTCAGGGATTTCATTTCCTCGCGCTCCATTTATCCGTCATGTCGGTATCTGTCAAAACCTCATAGGACCGACTGATATCCCTTGTTTACCAAAGGGATTTCAACAGATTTAACACTATATAGAAGATCGGTCAAGCTGTTCCATGTTCTTAAGGCATCACTCCTGATCATAGCCTTAGTTTAACGCATTAGCAAATGGGAGAGTTTAGGGGCCTCCATTATTTCGGATATACTAGTGCTTCTCTGGAGACATGATAGAATCAGAATCAAGAGTGGCTTGGGCAGCATACACTCTCTTAGCATATTATTGAATACAGCAATCAACAAATAGCGGACAAATTGTCCGCTCATTCGCAGATATACGGGTTCTAGGCGCGCGCTCTCGCCTAAACGTTAAATGACAGAACAATCTACCGCTCATTGACTCAGAAAGCCAAAGTGAATACACAATGGAGCACAAATTCAGACCCTCAACCTACTTCCTAACATATGGTCCAAATGAACCCGCTTATCATATAAGTTCCGGAGATATGGTAGTCTCATCCACGGTTGATGCTCGAGGTTACGATTCTAATGGTGTTCAGATACCGGAAGCCATGAAGCAGAATAGTAGAGAGACATATTATGACTCCTCAAACCCTCTTGTTGGACCCTTCTATGTCGAGGAAGCTGAAGTTGGAGATTCTTTGGCAGTTGAAATCCAAGGAATATCTATCAACAGGAATACAGCTTGGTCAGGCGTACTATCACACTTTGGAGCTCTTACCGAGGAATCTCGTGGCAGGTACTTCCTCCTTAATGATCCACTTCCTGAAAACATCTATCAATGGGAACTCGACGTCGAAAAGAATTTGGGAACAATGAAATTCACACGTAGCAGAAGGCGAGAAATCCAACTCCCACTGCATCCCTTCTTAGGGTGTCTAGGCGTGGCACCGCCATTTGGACGAGTCGAACCTGCCTTAATGCCAGGAGAATTTGGAGGCAACATGGATTGTGTGGAAACAAAGAAAGGTGCCACAGTCTTGCTGCCAGTCTTTGTAAAAGGAGGATATTTGGCTTTTGGAGACGTCCATGCAGCTCAGGGAGATGGAGAGATCTGCGGAGTGGCTTTAGAAACGACCGCTGAAGTAAAAATTCGTGTCCAAGTGATAAAGAATAAGGCTATCGGATGGCCCAGGATAGAAGACGATGAATGGCTAATGGTTGCAGCAAGTTCGAGACCACTAATGGATGCGTTCAAAATAGCACACTATGAACTCCTGAATTGGCTAACGACCGACTACGGCTTTGACAGGAATGAAGGTTTCCAAGTGCTATCTCAGGCGGGAAGATGCAGAGTCGGAAATGTAGTTGATCCTAACTATACTGTCGTGGCGAAAATTCCTAAGAAATATGTTGTTTGAAGAGTCTTAGGTATGATTCGACATCCATATTACTACTAATGATAGCAGCCTAGGCCGTATAGTCCCAGCACTTCAACGAATAACCCTGGAGAGATGCCTGTCAACACCAAACCGTTGTTTATGACTCCGATGAAGGGGGCTGTACTTATTAAGAGAGCAAAATAGCGGACGAACCTACTCTTTGGCAGTAGCATTGCGATGGCTATGACTGACCAGAATATCAATAGAGCCCACAGAGGACTGTAACTGCTGTGCATTTCATAATAGCCCCTTGAAAGACCTATTATGGTTGTCAAGGCATCCATTATGACGCCAATGGCCGAAATGGCGAAAGGCAATATGTCAACGGATTGCACAGGGATAGACTGACAATACTTAACTCAAAACGATATCTCTCCCCAAGAGAACAAACAGGAGTAATCACGAAGATTTTGAAGACTGCCTAAGAACATGTGCTAGTCGCGCCAATGTAGCGCGCGCGATGACAATGCTAGTCAAAGTTGATAATGAAATCGTCAAGACGCTTTATTCTCGTCTGGGTAGTAGTTTGGATATTCTTGATGCTTGCTATGATTATTGTTGAGAATAATGTTGGACTTAATGTGGTCTTTGTGATAGGGGGCATAGGTTTGCTTGGATTGCTTTGGGGGGAATCTTTGAAAGGGGTAGATATTATGACAGACCCCGACTATTGACTGGGCAACCTCGATGACGCCTCTCAAATGTTTGCGTCAAAAAAGGGTGTCCACGTTGAAAACCATGAGTAATACCAGAAGTAGTGCGATGATGACGAAGATTATGATTCCAGAACTCAACAAAAA
>JBGOZA010000087.1:0-5368 GCA_041480025.1 Bathyarchaeia archaeon
CGGTTCCGCTCAATAATTCTCGACGTCTTCTAGATGTTAATATAACTTCCTGAAGTCTTACTGCTCAAGCAAAGGTCACTAGCAGCATCCTCTTCACATACCCAATACTGCGAGGAGAAAGGCATCGATCGCCCAATCTTAGTCATTCATAATTTTGTGCTGACCTCAACACCGTCAATGCCTTCATGAATACCATCTTCATATTCTAATCTGACAATGCCATCTTCTTCTGAAGCAACATATTTACTCTCATATTTTCCCGAAGATCTCACATAGTTCAAATAGTCTTGCATTCCGTCTGAAAGGAGACCTGCGTTATCTGCCACCACAACGCTTTGTGCATGTAGCTTACTCTCAACTGCTCGTAGATAGTCCAGATACTCTTTCTTCTCACCATCTATGAAAACCAGATCGAATTCTCCTTCCAGTCTAGGTATGATTTCCCTGGCGTCCCCGACCATTGTTCTGACTGTTGGCGATATTTCCGCTCTGATTATGTTCTCTTGAGCGATTTGTGCAATTTCTCTGACTATTTCCACGGTCACTATCTCTGTATCTCTTTCAAGTTCATTGCCAATTAGAATTGTTGAATATCCCAGAAGGGTGCCAATTTCCAGAACGCGTCGTGGTTTAGTCTCATGGATAACGTTAACTAGAAGCTTTCTAGTGCAATTCGTCATAATGGGAAGACCATAGGCTTTCGCCAACTTCTCAATTTTCCCAGAGATTTCGTCAACCCGATTCTTCGGAGGCGATGGCTGAAAAAACCTCTTGACTTCTTCCGCAAGTTTGGGCTTTCTCATTATCTTCCCAGCAGCGACTAACTCACATGAACACTTTGGATGTTTAGGATGGTCTATACTTGATAGTTGATGTTTATTTAACACATCTCCAGCATTGTTTGCCGCCGCTGACTGAGAAGAGGCAGGCGTGCATAGAACGTAAATCAGATATTGTACAAGAAGAGAAACCAGTTGCTGCCTGTGGTAATGTACATCATGAGCAACGACATGGTACTTCAGGGGTAAAATCTATGAGGAGAAGAATCTTGAGGCGCAGACTTATCGTAATAGCTTTCGCCATAATTGTAGTCATTGTTGTGGCGATCATTCCAACTCCTCATACAATGGTCTCTGATAATCTCTCAGACAATTGGAGTCTGAACATTGATCTAACGCCAGGTGGCAGCACATCTTTCCACAAAGTTGAGAATCTTGGTAGTGGAACCATCAGCAGTTTAGTGGTGAACGTTCAGAGTAACGCAACTGTGAATATCACAATTATTGGCGTTCAAGGAAAAACCGTTCTCAGTGGCTCTTGGAACTATGTCTATCGTTTCACTGGCGTTCAACAAGCCGTAAACTTCACATGTTCCTACAGCTCTTATTTGTATGGAATATTTCAACCAAACAGCACAGACAGGTCAAACGCTCATGTCCAAGGGTCCATAGATACCTACTCTATGAACAGAACAAGCCAATTGCTTCCATGGTGGATGCCTTGAGACAGACGTCTGGTTAATTCTAATAGTACTGACTACAATTGCTGAATTGATGAGCTCATCTACGGTAGATGCATATTACTATGTTAGATTCAGTTGGACCCCCTTAAACTTGGAAGAGCTTCAGAGTAAGCTGAAGTCTGAAGGTTTCATCGTCGAACTACATAGTATGCCTAAGGGCGGAGTTGAAATCGGCTTAAACAGAGACTGGAATCGAGATCATCTCATCGCTAGAGCGGATACTTTGGAAGTGTTTCTAGCAAAATCAGTTGCCACTCTCCTACAGCATAAACCCGCACGGTTCACTAAGAATGATTCCAAGCTTAGGAGAATAGTGCTTGATCTCTATCCTCGCAGTAGGCCAACTCTCCTCTCCTTAAACTCTTCACCTGAACCAAAATTCGAAACCGAATAACGAAAAACAAAATATCTATTTCAGTTTCGGGCTAAATTGGATATGATTTCCCTCAATTCTTGTATTGATGCATCGGTCTTTATGCCGGCAGAATGGAAATGAGTTCCTGTCGCTTGATGTCCCAACTTCCTCAGTTCGAACAGAACATCGTTTTTCGGAGGAATAGACAGATTGAATTTGTCGCAAATCTTGTCGCCTACAAAATAACAAGGAGAAGAATGGGCTTCCTCAATCAAAGCTTGAAGAAGCTTGAATGCACGTGGTTCCGTAACCTCAGATGTATCAATCATTGTCTTGCAGAAACTTCCGTCAACTAAGGGGCCAAGCCAAACAGGTCCAGCGACTCTCATCACGTCTCCACATAACGGGCATTCGGCATCAATCACCTGAACGAAGCCTCGGGATACCATCCTATTCATACAGTGAAAGCAATGCAGGACATAACCAAGCTGGCTTATTGAAGCATCAGATCGCTGGGCGCCTCGAACAATCTGTACATAGGCTCTGAAATAATGATCAGTTGCATGTGTCAGAAGCACCTTAATACCTCGATCATGACGTGAAGCCGTCAATACTACGGAATTCAGGATTAGGCGTATGGCCAACTCTTTAGAATACTCAGTTCTGAGAGGTTTCCCCCAGTACTTTCGCACACAGGCTGTTTCACCGACTCCGCAAAGAGGAGCGGTATCAGTGGCTGTTACTGCCAAGACTCCTGTATTCGTTAGTGCACGTATCGCTGTATCCAAGTATGGCGAAGGCGATCCGTATGGATCAATGTCCACGAAATCGAACCTTTGTGTCGGCGTCGCATGTATTGCTAGAAAATTGTTTGCCTCTAGGTTGCTGACTCTGATCTTGTCCGCTAATAGATTATCTTGGACGTTTCTTTCAATCATCTGAGTTGCCAAAGGATTCAGATCGTTTAGTAAGGCACTCTCAATCTCAGGCACTTCTTTGCAGTAACGTATTCCACGTATTCCGCATCCTGCCAAAGGCTCAGCTACTCTAGCAGGATGACTGGCTCCTTTTTGAAAAGCTCGAAGAACGAGCACTGCTATGTCTCTGTTGAGCTTCATCCGCGGGTTGTAGAAGACTGGAGCTAATGAGGGCACATATTGACCGGTTCTGGAATAGAGGCTCAGCTCTGGAACAGTTATGGAAACACGACCTTCACTGACGATTTCAGTTGGGAAAGGGAAGCTCAAAGTATGTTTCGTGCCTCACTCATTGTTCACAAAGTCCATTGGAAGAACATTGTGTTCTACTGTAAATGGAACTATCTATGCATCAATATTTCTCTTAGGCGCTTATGACAAGATCTTTTGAAGTCGTATATTGAGCTGAAGGGTAGCGTATACGAGGAAAGCTTCAAGAATGTTTCTTCTTCAGTCTATAAAGCAGTGAACGAGCTGCATCGGCAATGGTGTCCCTCTTGGCAGGAGTAGATGAAGCTGGAAGGGGGCCTGTCATAGGCCCTCTAGTCGTCGCGGGCGCCGTGTTTAAGGAATCAACGATACCGAAGCTTCAATCTCTAGGCGTGAAGGATTCAAAACTCCTGTCTCCAAACAAGAGGAAAACTCTCGAGAAAGAAATACTGAACCTAGCATTAGACAGTAGGATTCGATATTTCTATCCATCGGAAATAGATGAATACGTTCTCCATGGAAGAAAGTTGATGAAACTCAATTGGCTTGAAGCTAAGGCTATGGCCAGCATTATTACGGAGCTTCATCCAGATGTTGCATATGTTGATGCCTCAGACATCAACGCGTCAAGGTTTGGAAGCCAGATTCATGAACTAGTTCCTTATCCAGTTCAAGTCATCTCTTCACATCATGCAGATCGTGACATAGCCGTTGTCTCAGCTGCCTCAATCCTAGCCAAAGTCAATCGGGACAGGGCCGTTGAAAAACTCTGGGAAACATATGGAAATTTTGGGAGTGGATACCCCAGTGATCCCCGCACGCGGTCCTTTCTTTGCAGTCTTGCTGATACAGGCGCCTATCCTGATTGTGTTAGAAAGTCATGGAAGACTCTGAATCGGATCAAGAGGACTGATGAAAACTCTAAACTCGGTTAAGTCATGTTGAATCAGTCAGTTTCATCAGGTGCGGCTGGAGAGGATCATGGCGTGTGCTTTATCATATGGGCGTAGAGTAATGGTTTTCTCCACTTTGAATGCTCTATTTCTCAGAACATTTGCTTCCTGAACAAAAATCCTTGCTGGATCCCGAGTTGAATCTATGCTCCGTGCTTTGACTGCTAAGAGAGCACTGCCACTCGTCTTCAAGTAAACGTCAGCATTATCAGCAAGTATTCTCGCCTGCTCCCGCTGTGCCACATCACAATATAGTGAGTCTACTTCCTGAACGATGTGACGATAATTCTCCGGGAACCTTGCATCTAATATGATTGGAATCACGTTCTTTCTGAGTGATGCTACGTTTGAGATCAACTCTCTCGCTGGCCGCGATGAGAATTCCACAGCATAAACTATCCCAGTTGGTCCTAGAATATCTGAGACATGACTTACTGTAGTGCCTGTTGAAGCACCCAGATACAGGACACGGTCGCCGGGCTTAAAAGTCAACCTAGGCAATCCTTTCAATATAGCCGCAGCCAATTTACTCTTATAGGGGTTCCAGAGCCTGTACTCCTCACCCAATTCTATCAATTGTTCCCCATAGACGCTTCGACCCTTGACCATATTCCTTGTTGCTAATGAAGTCCACCCTGCATCAGAAACTAGGAAGACGCCCGGGAATCTGTCATGAGCCTTAGCCTCAACCATTTCTCTTCCCTCTTAAGGTAGGCTGAGGATATTTTTCTTGTATCTCTTTCACCCTGTCTTCAAATTCTTTCTTGATCTCTTCGCCTCTGTAATCTCCATGATACGCATCTATTCTAACTGCAATGGCCACTTTGCCAGCTAAGGCTCTAGCTATTTTCCCTCTCTGCCATCTTGGAGCCTGGTGAATATCCTTGTGCTGAAATATGAGGCCATGTTTAGGGGGACGGCTTCCTGAGCGAATAGATCGGAACAATGCCTTTTCCGCGCCAAGAACCTGTATCGTGCTTGCTGACTTCTTTGCCAGATTATCGAGTCCGCCCGTTATGGCTATGAGCCGTGCGGAAAGAGTGGGTCCTAGTAACACCAGAGTGTTCGGGGCAACCTGACGAAGAGTTTCCTCAAGGTAATTTTCAAGATGCTTTCTCGACTCATAGAACTGAACCAAGCATCTGGAGAATTCAGTGACTTCTTTGAGGTCCTCTTCTCTGAGGTTTGCTCCCATAGAATTCTCTGCATTCTTGACCAAGATTTCAGAAATTTCTCCTGAAATACCTTCATTCAACAGATTTTCAACCGTCATATTATGACGTTCGCTAAGTGAGGAAATCAGGCGAACATATGTGTCGCTGTCACTGATAATCCCACCCATCTCTGGGAA
>JBGOZA010000088.1:0-5334 GCA_041480025.1 Bathyarchaeia archaeon
CTTTCACCTGCAGTGAAAGGATTGTCAATATCGTGACTAAGTTGAGCGCTTCCAATGATTACTATGATCTCATCCAGATCTTCCAGAAGTTTAAGAATGGCTTCTCCATGCCCTAAATGGAATGGTTGAAATCTCCCAACGAATAACCCTCGTCTGTATTTTCTCTTTACCAACTTTGCGTCCTTCATATCTTCGACTAGGTTTTTCGGAAGAGATAAAGCACTTTCTATTATCTCGAATGAATTTCTGTTGGAAACGGTTTGAGTCTAGGAAACAATCCCAAACGTGTAATGTATCTCTCATTGCAGGATCCCAAGGTTTATCTCTATTCAGCAGTTCTTACTGAAACTATGAGTCATCATAGGCCAGGAGTGATTCAGATTGCCCAATGAATTGCGTCGAGACTACGTTCTAGATAGGTTTGCAATTATAGCACCAGCTAGGACAAAAAGGCCTACTGACTTCGGTCTGTCTCCAATCTCAGCGGGAGGAACGGATGCTTCGTGTCCTTTCTGTCCAGGCAATGAGGAGAAGACTCCTCCTTCTGATCTGCTCATGGTGCAAAGCGTTGAAGGTGACATAGTCTATGAACATGACATAGGCAAGCAAAGGCGAAGAGACTGGCTTGTTAGGTCCTTCCCAAATCTCTATCCTGCTGCTGAACCCACAATTGGCACCTTTCTTGAAAACGATTCTATTCACCATTTGCAGGCTTCATATGGGTACCACGAGGTCGTGATAGAATCTCCAAATCATGATGAACATCCGGGTCGGGCTAGAATAGAGCAACTGCAATACTCTCTGAAGATGGAGCTATTGCTTTCAAACAAGTTATCACAAGATAGGAGGATCAAATATGTTCAGATCTTCAGAAACCATCGGAAAGAAGCTGGCGCATCACTTAGTCACGCACACTCTCAAATAATCGCTCTTGATTCAATTCCGAAGTTGGTTCATGAAGAACTTGAAGGCTACAAGAGACACAGCGTTTCGCATGGTGGCTGCATTTACTGTGAAATCCTAGATAAAGAAGAAGACGGTCCTCGAGCAGTGTTCAAGAACGAAGATTTCCTAGTCATTGCACCTTGGGCAAGTATTACACCATTTGAACTGTGGATTATTCCGAGACACCATGAATCAAATGTTCAGAGGATGACTGAGACAATGATTTCCAGCTTGGCTAAGACGCTTCGTTCCACCCTTGGCGCTTTATCCAAGCTACTAAGTGACCCTCCATACAATTACGGCGTACATACAATACCATCTGATCCTGAAATCACGGATTACCATTGGCATGTAGAAATCCTACCAAGACTCTCCGTATGGGCGGGATTTGAACTCAGTACAGGAATGTACATAAATGTAACCCCGCCCGAGCTGGTTGCCACCTTGCTTCGAAACTATGTTATGCAAGAATGGGAATCTCTTGACTAAACCGACAAGTCTTCAGCAAGCCTACAAGAATCATATCCAACGGGCTTCATCTTTGACGTGATGTCTCTCCGATCAGTTGCCACGGTATTCTTTCAACTAGTGCTCTCGGGAAAACCACAGCAATCATCCTAAAGCAATGTGAAATTCTTCTCAAGACAAGTCACAGAAGCGGCAAGACAAGGCATGTTCTACCTCTTCTCAACTGTTTAATATCGCCACAGACAAGACTATCCTACGAACACATCCCTAGGCGACAAAAGATGAGAATTGCATTTTTCGTGGCAGAATACTATCCTCAAATCATAGGTGGCCTAGGTACCTATGCTACCGAAGTCACTAAGCAGTATTTCGAGCTTGGGCATGATGTTGTCGTATTCACACTCAATCAGAACAGACAACTCATAACCAACGAAGTGTGGAAAGGCATCTGCGTTCATCGACCGCAAATCACAGACCTAAGCAGCGTTTTTCCACTATTCGTAGCTGAGGACCTGCAGAAATGGGGCAAGAATCTTCAATATTTCTGTGATATATTCAGCTACAATCACATTTCCGCAACAGAATTCGTGAATGAACTAATCCGCAAAAAGCAAGAGAAATATGATGTTGTGGCAGTCCACGATTGGCTCTCCGCTTCTGCTGGACTCATCATCAAGAAGGAACTCCCAGAAATACCTGTTGTCTATCACGTACACTCCACTGAACAACAGAGAACCCAAGGCAAAGGATCTGAAGTCATACAGTTATTTGAGCTCAGTATGGCAGAAGCCGCTGACAAAGTAATAACGGTCTCAGAGACCATGAAAGACTACATAAGTACGTTGGGATATCCCAAGAACAAAACATGCGCTATCTGGAATGGAGTAGATCCCGACAAATACTCATCTGATTCAGTTAGTGTTAGTGAAATTGAGGCTCTTAGAAAACTCTACAATATTAAGCCGGATGAACAAGTTCTACTCTTCGTCGGTCGTCTAGCATCAATCAAAGGTGTTCCGAACCTTATCCAAGCCATGCCGCAGGTGTTTTCCATGTTCCCTAAGACCCATCTCGTAGTACTGGGCGTTGGCGAAGAATACTTGAGTCTTGTTCAGCTGGCAGTCAAACTTGGAATCGCCGAAAGCGTTTCTTTTCGAACAGAATTTGTCTCTGAACACGAGAAGATTGTTCACTATGCCATGAGCGATGTTTGTGTCTTTCCATCGATCACTGAACCTTTTGGCATAGTCAGCTTGGAGGCTATGGCAATGGGCAAGCCAGTTGTTGTCGGAGCTAGAGGCGTCAACGGTTTTAGAGAACAAGTCATCCCTTCTGGGCCAGATCGTACAGGAGTACACGTAAACGCAGAGGACCCTCAGGATATAGCCTGGGGACTATGTGAAGCTCTAATCGATCCCCAGGAGTCTAGAAAATGGGGTGAGAATGGTGCAAAGCGCGTTAGGCAATATTTCACCTGGAAGAAAGTGGCTGAAAATACCGTCGACATCTATAGAGAAACTATTGAAAACTCACGTCAAAGCACATGATATTTAGCTTGCGACTAATCAGAAGATAATCGGTCGATTTGCGGGAATGAGGAATAGCGCGCACCGTTCATCATTCTATGATGATAAGACATAACAGGATAATGTGCTATCAGGAAAGCGATCATTAGTCAATGATAATCATTCACATGAGATGTCTTTGCTAAGGGCTAGAAGAAATAGCTGGTTATCAGGCGCCAGAACCGCGTTATGAGGAATTTGTGTGCTTCTTAATCTATTCCTCTCAGCTATATTGTCAGCTTAATACCCCGATACATTTCCGTGTAATCTTCCATAAATCTCATTTAACATCTTTAATGATAACCCGATGTAAGCAAGAATCATGTTTTTGTTGTTTTCTATCATCAAAAGGTTAAGCCCTCCTGTAGCCATTAACGGCGTTGGGTGTCAGAATGGCAAACTGTCCTAAATGCAATGCGACTATAGAAGCACCTTTGAAGACTTGGAAGATAAAGCAGACCCCCATAGCTCTCTATGAGTGCAATGTCTGCAAAGCTAAATGGAGAACCAAAATCGGCGTTGAGACGGTGAAAGTAAACCCCATACAAACCCCCGAAGCAGCAGTGGCTGGAAGGACAGAGGTAAAGGCGACTCTGAGACCAGTTAGCATACCCCAGGCAACGGTCCCAAGCGCCGACGTAAGTCAGCCCTCAGGCATAAGGAGATTCTTCTCCGTTCTCTTTGGGCTTTAATGACCTCTGTTCTATCCCCTCTGTCCGAGGGTTATCCCCCTTATTTTAAGGCGATATTTGGAGTTTTTTTGAAGTCGTATACTTCAAGACTGCTATGCGTTTCCAGATAGTGCTGAAGCAGGCTATCTAGGCCTCAAAGATTTCTTCTCTATCAGAAACGCGCGCTCTACGAAACCCCAATACAGACCATAATAAGTGAACTCTAAACTGTCAAGATCAGAATGAATCTGATAGCTTAGAGTGGTAGCGGGCGCGCGCTATTGTCTGAACATAGATATACTTCTCGCTTTCTTTTGCGCACCCATATGAAAAGGAAAAACAGTGTCCAAATGTCGATAGCCAGCCAAAGATGTTCTATGGTAGCATTACCTGCTGTTCGCCGCTCCTAAATCTGTTGCATAAGCTCTGGATAAACATGTTCAACCCCGTTCTTAGCATGCTCTTATCAAGATATGCCTGAAGTTGGTCATTTGTCTCAAATGAAATAACGCCTCTTTGTTGGTTCCTCCGCGTCTGGTTTACAAGTTTCTTCATCAATTGCGAATAAACACTGATGACTGGCTTTCCACTCGCTTGAGATAATCCAATAGCCTTTGCAGCAAGTCTTCCACTTAGTGCAGCAGCATCCATACCTACGCCTCTGGTCAAATCAATGAGCCCTGCGGCATCACCTACCATGAGAAAATTGCTTTCGCCGAGCCAGATTCTCCCTTCATCGGTAAAGGACATGTTGCTGCTGTACCCTTCCTCCTTGACAATTCTCACATTCTTCAGGTGATAGAGTTCTTTTATGTGGTCAAAAAACCTATCCAGTCGCTGATGTATGTCTCTATCATAACCCGTACCAACGACCCAGTAATCTCTGTCATCATTCAGGGTCTTGTTGTAGACCCACGCAAACATCATGTTGTTGTATTCGATATCCCAGAACTGGTATAGTTTGTCAGATTCAAGGTCCCCGTCCGCGGTGAAGTAATAGTTAAGGGCGGCGCCGGTGCTGCCATTTTGGAATCCCTCTGCTTTCCTGAGTTTTCGCCTTATGGCGGGTCTCATTCCCGTCGCATCTATGACATACTTTGCCCTTATGACTTCAACGCCTTCATCCGTTTCGAGGTGAATAAGAATGCCGTTGTCGATCTCTTCAAAGTCTTTGAAGCAACAACTGTCCCTGAATTCAGCCCCATATTCTTGTGCGAGATGACAAAGCCATTCATCAAAAGTGTCCCGCATAAAGTTGAGCATGGGAAACTTTGCTGAGACCACCTTCCCGTTTGGCAGATGCATCTCAACTTTTGACAGTGTATTATTACAGAGTCTATCTGACGGTATATGCTCGCCTATTATTTTCTCAAAATAGGGAAACTGAATCCCTGAACAAGACTTTTCTCGGGGTACTTTTGCTCTTTCAACAAGCAGGGTACTAAGATTCTGTATAGCGCAGAATTTTGCGGTAACCGGACCTGCCACAGCACCACCAGCAACGAATACGTCGTATTCCTTCATCACCGTGTTTCTCCTTATTGATAATCAGTTAGCTAACTCTTAGCAAGACGCGCGCTAAAACCGTCAAGCGCGCGCTTGGGTAGCAGGAAGCTTCTCAGGTTCACATTTTAGATTCTTGTCACCTTATACGTTAAAGCTTCAGTTCCTACTGCCATAAAAAG
>JBGOZA010000089.1:0-5319 GCA_041480025.1 Bathyarchaeia archaeon
AATGAGAGAATCTTGCCGCAGTTAGGACATGTTCTGGTAACCGAAGCCTGAGATGCGGTCGATATGGGTTGTCTGGCTGAAGGTTTCCACCTGATTCCCAGGATTCCACCAATTACTCCTAGAATCAACCCAATATATAAGCCACCTAATGCGCCGTAAAGGCTCAGCAGTGAAAAAACGATTATGACCGAACTCCAAACAACATTTCTTCTGGGTCTTGAGTATAGCATGAGTCCCCCGAAAATCACTATGACCCCACAAATAAGTCCGTATAGCCCTGGAACGCCGCCTGCTCCGCCAATAGAAATAGTCAGAATAGTCCCTGCTACCATCACGATGAATCCAACTATCGCTATGATGATGCCAGCTACTAGTGAGAAGATGAAAGCAATCGTAGGTCTCCGAGTCATTTCTAAAATCTTATCGTAACTAGAACTATCTTTCACTTAAGATTTTACTTGACCATGTCATTTATGAAGCCGGTCTTGTACCTAATGTCACAACTGCAGAGAGTTTCTGGTTATCTCTGATTATTGTCAGGGTCACTCTATCGCCTGGCTTGTTATTTCTTTCTAGGTAGAGAGATATGTCATTGAGCTGTTTTACTAGAATCCCGTTGATGCCAACAATCAAATCTCCACCCATCGTGACTGCTTTACCTAGGACTGTTATTACGTTTGATCCGCCTCGAATTCCTGCCTGCGCGGCTGGTGAGTTGAACGGTATACCTCCAACGAGGAAGCCATAGGTTACGGTCAAGTTTGCAGCTTGGGCTATGTCATAATCAACATCTGCTCCTGAGATGCCTAGATATGGATGTTCATACTTACCATTCACAATCAGACTCGGTGCCTCGCGGGCGATTGTATCTGAAGCTATAGCAAATCCGACACCACTTGATGTGTCAGACTCAGAGACTATGGCAGTGTTGATTCCGATGACCTCTCCTAAGAGATTCACTAGAGGGCCTCCTGAGTTGCCTGGATTTATAGCTGCATCAATTTGTATAACGTCTACTATCTTGTAGTTACTACTCGCATCAAGGTCTCTGCTCAGTTGGCTGACTATTCCGGAAGTCACAGTGCCACTTAGTCCAAAGGGATTTCCAAGAGCAATAACCGTCTCTCCAACTTTGAGTGCCGAACTGTTTCCCAAGGCCAATGATTTGAGCCAAGGCATTGGTTTTGACAGCCTTACAATGGCTAGATCACTATATTTGTCGGTTCCTACGACATTTGCCGTAGTACTATTCCCATCCATGAATGTGACCAAGATGTCTGAAGCCCCTTCAACAACATGATTGTTAGTAGCTACGTACTGATTCACACTGTCAACACTATAGACGAAACCCGATCCCAGGCTTTCGGATTGTAAACCCTGTACAGTTTGAACACGATTCTCAATAAGGACAAGAGAGTCCTTTGTTAAGCTGAACACTTTGGATAGAATATCGGTTCCGGATTGATTTAGGTAAGCTCTGTTCTTCAGTTGGGTATTGAGTGATTGCAACTGTGTTTTCAGACTAGATATCTGCTCCTCAAGTTTCTGGATATTGGTGTCAGGCTTAAGAGTCACATAGAAGGCTAAGAAACCGTTAGCCAAAACGAATATGCCTACTATGATGACTGCATAGATCCATCGTCTTGGTCCCGCTTGTTGAGACATAGAGAGGCTTCTTCTAAAAAGACGGATTTAAGATTGTCCCATATCTAAAGCGCGCGCTGCAGCGAAACATTGGAAAATGATCAGAATTCAACTATCGATCGTTCACCAATGATAAGCTTCTTTCCTCGTGGTCGCCCATCATTTCTGGAGACTATTGCTGAGTTTGGTCCGATGAGGCTTTCGGTTATCCTCTCATCTGTGTCGATCGTGCATCCATCCATTACTATTGAGTTTTCTATCTCGCCGCGTCTCACGGTCACATTGTTGCCTATGCTGGTATATGGACCAACATAGACGCCTTTCTCCAGCCTTGAGTCTTTACCTAGAATAGAGGGACCCATGATGTTAGCCCCCTTCCTAACTACACTGCCCGACTCCAGTGATACTCTGCCTCTGACACTGGAATCATCTTCAACGACGCCAAGGGCCTGTGGCTTCAAATCGTCTAGTACGAGTCTATTAGCCTCGAGGAGATCAGCGAAATTACCAGAGTCTTTCCACCAGCCTTCTACCCTCAGAACCTTTACGTTGGCTTTGTCATTGAGCAGTATTTGTATAGCATCCGTTATCTCCAGTTCCCCGCGCCAAGACGGTTGAATCTTTTTGACCGCTTGGAAGACCGTTTGATTGAAAATGTAGACTCCTATGAGCGCCCAATTGCTGATAGGCTCTTTTGGCTTCTCAACAAGTCTATTTATCGTGCCATCTTCATTGAAGACAACCACACCGTAGCTGCTTGGGTCTTTTACATGGGTAACTCCGATAACAGCGTCAGCTTTCTCTTCTTCAAAATAACTAACGAAATTTCTGACAGGTTGTTTCAGAAGATTATCGCCTAGGTACATAACAAAAGGTTCATCCTTGAGATAGTCCTCTGATATGAGGACAGCGTGAGCAAGTCCCATCGGATCGGGTTGTTGGATATATGTTATCTTCACGCCGTATTTTGACCCGTCACCGAGTATGTCAACCATGCCTTCCTTTATGGGGCCAAGGATGACTCCTATCTCCTCCACACCTGCTTGCCTTAACTGCTCAACGCCGTAGAGTATCATAGGTTTATTTGCTATTGGCAGAGTGTGCTTGTTTCCTGTGAATGTCAGAGGGCGGAGTCTTGTTCCACTTCCACCAGCTAAAAGGAGGCCTTTCATATTCTCAGTCTTTCTCTTTGTTTTCCGTTAATCTCATTTCTCTTAAGGCTCTATCAAGCCCCATTGGTACAGACTTCAGTTCTGCCACCGCTTTGCGAACGTTGAGTGAAGAATCTTTCGGTCGTCTTGCAAGCCACCTAATACCGTCCGAAGATGCCGGAGTGAGCAAAGTCTTGTCCAAACCGAATTCATCTGCCATCCTAACAGCCATCGAGAATCGGTCGGTCCTGTCCTTCCCAGCCAGATGGTATATACCTTGTAGTCTCCGTTCAGCCAACTCAAGCAGCATCTCAGCAAGATTTGTGTTAAGAGTAGGTGAGGCAAACTGATCTATGACAACATTGAGATTGTTTCTATTTCTCAATCCTTTGATTACCCATGTAGCAAAGTTTGGCCGTTTCTCTCTTCCCCATCCGAAGACGACGCTTGTTCTAGCAATGCTCCAACTCCTGGCCGTTGATTTTACGTGCGTTTCTCCCTGTAGTTTGCTGAATCCATAATGGTTTATGGGCCTTGGTTCATCTTCCTCGGAGTATAATCCCTTCTTGCCGTCAAAGACATAGTCTGTGGAGATGTGAATCAGATGCGCTCCAATGACGTTTGAGGACTCAGAGAGATAAAGTGGGACTTCCGAGTTGACAGATGAAGCAAGGTTCTTATCTCTTTCACAGAGATCGACGTCTGTTATCGCAGCACAGTTTATGATTGTTTCCGGTCTGAGTCTCTCGCAAGCTGACAATAGACCTTCCTGGTCCGTTAGATCAAGCTGAACGTAGTTCTCCTGATTCACTGGCTCGTCTATGTCAGTACGCCAGATACTAAGTCCTCGCTCAATAGCGATCGCACTGAGTCTTTGTCCTAAAAGACCGTTAGACCCTGTTATCAGTATTTTCATCTGTTACTCTTCCATGGAGAGGGGCTGAGAATTTCTTTGGTGGCTAGAGCTTTCCACCATGATTCATTATCAAGATACCACTTGACCGTCTTTTCCATGGCTGTCTCGAACGTTTCTTTAGATCTCCAACCCAGATCTCTCCTAATTCTCGTTGAGTCTAGACTGTATCTCAAGTCGTGTCCAGGTCTGTCTTGGACATGAGTCACAAGTGTTCTAGGTTTGTCCATAATATCTAGGATCCTGTTGACGATTTCTATGTTAGTTTGTTCGTTGCCTGATGAAACGTTGTACACTTGGCCAGCTTCTCCTTTTTCTAGAGCTGTCTCAATTGCTTGGCAATGATCCACTACGTAAATCCAGTCTCGAATATTCTTGCCTGAGCCATAGATGGGTATTTGCATATTTTTCGCTGCTCTCACTATGGTTTTTGGTATCAGCTTCTCTGGAAACTGATACGAGCCAAAGTTGTTTGTACATCTGGTGATGACTGAGTCTGTTCCAAAAGTTCTGTAATGTGCTAGGACAGCGATATCGCAGGCCGCCTTTGAAGCAGAGTAGGGTGAAGATGGCCTAATACTATCATTTTCTTTTGAAGAACCTACCGGAACGTCACCGTAGACTTCATCAGTTGAGACTTGAAGGAGCCTCTTCTCTGGTTTTGAGTGCCTGACCGCTTCTAGTATTGTGAGGGTTCCCATCAGATTGTTCTCATAGAAATGGGTTGGAGAAGCTATGCTTCGATCAACATGAGTCTCCGCCGCCATGTTGACTATTGCGTCGATTTTCTCAACAAGTGCTCCTACTATTGTTGTATCTCGCGTGTCTCCTCCAACAAAGCTGTATCTTTTGTTCTTCTCTACGTCTTTCAAATTTGCCGGATTTGATCCCGCTGACAAATTATCCAGATTGATGATTTCAATATCTTCCCGCTGTGCCAGCAAGTATCTGATGAAATTGCTTCCGATGAAACCGAGGCCACCTGTGACTAGCAGTCTCAAAGGACATTCCTCTAGTGATGGGGTGGAGCAAACCAGTCCCAGCTTCTACCAATCCTCAAATCACTCCTGTTGCCATTTACTGCTCTAGGGACTATGTTTGGGTCATTCCACGTTAATCTTTCCTCATCAGGGTTTTCTGGATCGTAAGTATGATTGACAGCGTAGACAAGTTTTATTGGCTTTGGCCCCAAAGATCTGTAACCATGCCAGAGGATGCCTGGTATTCTAGCTATCCGCATTCTTTCCTCGCTCAGAATAATCTCGTCGAGTTCTCCTTGAGTTGGGCTACCTTTCCTGTCATCATAAGCACATAATTTGATGGCTCCTTCTATACAAATAAAGTAATCAACTTGCCCTTTTGGATGTCTGTGCCAAGCTCTTACAATGTTCGGGTAACTGCAAGAGAGATTAAGCTGAGCGATCTTGTCTTCACCTAGAAGACTCTTCCAATCACTTCTTAGGAGCTCTGACAGGAAGCCTCGTTCATCAACATTTTTCACTAGTTCCTGAACGATAACGCCAGCAATCATCTACTATTCCCACTTCAGAAACATCGGCCAAGGTACTTAAAAGCCTCGGCGTTTCTGGTTCCTCCAAATCATTTGGAGAT